>DBEWTR010000301.1:0-3651 GCA_048205775.1 Collinsella sp.
CTGTTACAGATCAAGACAATAAGATAGTCAAACCCAAACTTTCCAAGCAGTTATGAAACATGGTTTCTAGTTTTCGGTATAACGAACATACTTTCGGTATCATTTAATGGTATTATGATATCGAAAATATGTTCGTGATACCGAAAGGAGCCGCATGCGCCAGTTCGATTACGCCACAGTCCCAGCGGAACTCGAAGCAACTCCAATCACCAACCTCCTCCTCTCGATACGCGAGCATAAAGGCCGTCAGCTTGCTCTGAGTCAAGTCAAACCCGAACTTCTATCGTCCCTTATGGAGGAAGCTAAGATCCAAAGCACCCAATCCTCCAACGGACTTGAAGGAATTATTACCACCCAAAAAAGACTCAAAGCGATCATGGCGTATTCCGCCAAGCCAAGCTCCCGCGCAGAGGAAGAAATCGCTGGATACCGAGATGTGCTGTCGCTTATTCACGAGCAACACGATTCCATTCCCGTAACGCCATCGGTCATTTTGCAGTTGCATCGTGACCTCATGGCGCACACGGCAATCTCGTATGGAGGCCATTGGAAAGATAGCGATAACGAAATCGTCTCCATTGACGATCAAGGTAATCGATTTGTGCGCTTTAGGCCCCCTTCGGCTCTAGCAACCCCGGGACTTTTTAAAGAAGCCTGCCAATCCCTCAACGATGCTTTATCTCGCCAAGTTTGCGACCCCCTCCTTATATCGCTCCGCTTTATCTTCGATTTTGTTAGCATTCATCCCTTCAACGATGGCAATGGCAGGATGAGCCGGCTCCTTACAACGCTGCTGCTCGAAAAGACTGGATACGACGTTGCGCGTTACATCAGCATCGAACGACTTATTGAAGACAACAAAGCGCTTTACTACAACGCCCTCGCTGCAAGCTCCACTGGATGGAATGAAAATCAAAACACCGAAGTACCCTTTATCCGTTTCATGCTCGGAACAACCCTGGCCGCCTACCGAAAGCTCGAGCAGCGTACCTTAATTGAATCAAGCACTCGTCCCATGTCGAAGCAAGCGCGCATCGCTGTTCTATTTCAACAGAGACCCGGCGTCATTAAGAAATCCGACATCCGATCAAACTGCCCCGATATCAGCGAGGTTACCGTTAAACGAACCCTCGGTCAGCTTGTTAGCTGCAGCGCAATCGAAAAAACAGGAGCGGGTCGTTCGACGGGCTACATACTCAAAGACGTCCATGCTCTAGAACTATTCTTGCAATCCACAATACCCGACAGCGAGGCCGCAATAACAAAAGAGGCTCCAAAGGATAAGCTTCTTGAACGTGTAAACCGCGCCGAGGATGAAAGCAGAGAGGGGCTCTATGAAGACTACGATTCATTCTCAAGGGACATAAAGACGAAATACGGAGTCTAGTCATATCCCAGAATAGTCTCATCCTTGTTGCTCAAAGTTATTTGCGCGTCATTGTAAAGCGGTACCCCCGCGCCGGCAGGGGCAGAAGTATCGTCTGTAGCATTAGCTAGCAGATGACCCGCGTATGTTCCTCGATGGCGACACGATCCTCGGCGGCGACGCCCGGCTCGCACACCACGGCATCCAAACTGTCCAGGCGGCAGAAGGTGTAGAAGTCGCGCTTGCCGATCTTGCTGGAGTCGGCGATGAGGTAGCGTGAATCGGCCTTGCTAAAGGCGAGCTGCTGGATGCGGCCCTCTTCCATGTTAGACGTGGACACGTCGCCGTCCAGAATGCCGTTTGCGCCGATAAAGGCTGCGTCGATGCCCAGCGCACGCAGGGTATCCTCGGCCGTTGGTCCCACAAAAGCGGCGGTGCGGCGACGGTACATACCGCCCACCAGGCACAGGTCGCAGTCTTCGCGCGCCTCGAGCAGGTTAAACACCGAAAGCGAATTGGTCACAATGCGCAGGCGAAACGCCGGCAGCATCGAGGCCATCTGCTCAACCGTGGTGCCCGTGCCCAAAAAGATGGTCGAGCCTTCCTCGATAAGCTCCACAGAACGGCGCGCAATCTGCAACTTTTCCTCGGCATGCTTCGTGCGTTTTTCGCTGTGCGAATACTCATGGCGCAGCATAGCGTGTGGACGGCCCTGCGCACTGCGGGCTCCGCCGTGCACGCGCTCGATCTCGCCCAGGCTCGCAAGCTCCTCAAGGTCACGGCGGATCGTCATATCCGAGACACCTAACGCATCCGAAATCTCCTTGACCGAGACCGTTCCCTGTTCCTCGAGCAGCTGCCGAACCTTATCCTGTCGCTCCGCTTTAATCACGATGAGTCCTCGCTGTTCCACGCTCACGTCAATTCAAACAATAACGAACAAATTGTATCAGACTCGCGCGCGTCAGAAATGCACGCCCGCACAGCTCCAATCATCACTTTTTTGAGAAAAATACCCCCTGCTTTAGTGGGGTGTAGTGATAATCTCGCCTGTTCGCGCTACAGTTTGTCCGAAATACCTCGATGTTAGGAACCAAATGATCACTTCCGAGCTTTTCGGCACCGCGCCGTGCGGTACCCCCGTTCATTGTTACACCCTCAACGGGCCCGAGATCTGCGTTCGCATTATGGACTATGGCGCCACCGTGTTGGGCATCGACGTGCCCGACATTCCCGGCAACGTGCGCGATGTGGTGCTGGGCTTCGATAAGCTCGAGGATTACTTTGACAACCCCGCCTGCTTTGGCGCGACCATCGGCCCCGTGGCCAACCGCACTGCAGGTGCCACGATCACTATCGCTGGCACGGACTGGCATATGCCGGCCAACGAAGGCGCCAACAACCTGCACAGCGACCTTGAGCACGGCCTGCATAAACGCGTGTGGGACGTTGAGCTCGACGAGGCCCATAACGCCGTGCGCATGACCACCTCGCTTGAGGATGGCGAACTGGGCCTTCCCGGCAACCGCACCTTTACGGCCGTGTTTACCGTTACACGCACCGGCGTCTTTCGCATCGAGTATGGCTGCGAGAGCGACCGCGCCACCTACGTGTCCATGACCAACCACACGTACTTTAACCTTGCCGGCCATAACGCCGGCATGGACTGCGAGCACTTCTTTGTTGCCAACGCTGCCCACTACCTGCCCATCAACGAGCAGAATATCCCCACCGGCGAGATCGCTCCGGTCGAGGGCACGCCGTTTGACTTCCGTGAGCTGCGCCCCGTCGCGCCTGGCATGGAAGCCGACGACCCGCAGATTAAGCAAGCCCGTGGCTACGACCACTGCCTGTGCATCGACGGCTATCAGTACGGGCGCAACCTGCGCCGCGCGATGCACGTCGAGGAAATGTGGACCGGCCGCGAGCTGGACTACTACACCACCGCACCGGGCGTGCAGCTCTACACCGGCAACTGGCTGGGCGACGAGCACGCCAAGGACGATGCCAACTATGGCTGGGGCGCCGGCTTTGCCCTCGAGGCAGAGATGTACCCCGACACGCCGCACCAGCCGCTGTTCCCGCAGGGCATTGTGGGCCCGGGTCACCCCTACAGCAATGTGATCGAATACCACTTTATGAGGCACTAAGCCCACAATGCAACATATTGCACAGCAACGCCCGCCGGCACCACCGCCGACGGGCGTTTTTCTACCTAGTCAGTGGGGACGTTCTTAAATGACTAGTTGGATGGGGTCGGGGTTGGAGCTGAGGAGGTAACGGAT
>DBEWTR010000315.1:0-4693 GCA_048205775.1 Collinsella sp.
ATCCGGTTCGACCGGGCCGCGCGGCAAGGAGATATATTGCCAGACCGGAGGGGCCCCGGGGGCGGGAATCTGGGCGTACACATTTCCTACACATCTTGTGATCCGACTAACGTTTGCCAGCCGTTAACTACCGCTCGCCGAGCATCTCTTTATATAAGGCAGTCTCATGGTTAAAGCGGATACGTCCCCCTAGCTAAAGCACAGCCAGCATCGAGCAACTCATCGCGTTCTTCCACCGAGAACCCCTCGGCGTAGACGCGCACCACTGGTTCGGTCCCACTAGGACGGACCAGCAGCCACGTGTCATCCTCGAATGCCAAACGCAAGCCATCCATATGACTAACGTTTTGCGGCACCTTGCCACAAATCGACTTGGGGTTTACGCCCGGCAGCAGGGTTCGTAACGTTTCGGCATCTTCGGCCTCAAGGCGTAAATCGCGTCGACCGTAACTCGTCTTACCAAAACTGTCCTCGAGTTGGTCGACCAGAACGCCCAAAGGCGCGTCCGTCTTTGCCATAAGCTCACACAGAATCAGACAGGCGAGGATTCCATCGCGCTCGGGCATATGTGCGGCGATGCCGATACCACCGGCTTCTTCGCCGCCTATGAGGACGCCGCCCTTCTTCATCTCCGCCGCTATATATTTGAAACCGACTGGTTTGACGGTCACGCGGCAGCCAAGCGCCTCGGCAATGCGACGCACGAGCGTCGAGCACGAAAGATTGACGACGACGCGCCCCTCCAAATTACGAAATTGAACCAAGTCGCCCAAAACGAGCGCCATGATCTGATGCGGATGTATATATCTGCCGCGCTCGTCAACCGCGCCGATGCGGTCGGCGTCGCCGTCGGTCACCAGGCCAGCGCAAGCTCCGTCCTCGATAACCGTGCGCTCGCAAGCGTCCACCCACGGCTCAACGGGGTCGGGGCAGATATCTTCTTGGTCAGACGCCTGCCCGGCGTGAATCTCGTGCACCTCAACGCCAAGCTCGCGCAGCAAGTCGGCTAGATAGCCCTGGGCTGCGCCGCCCATGGGATCGACAACCACGCGCAGGTGCGCGGCGCGGATGGCTTCGGCATCGACAAACGATGCCACCGCCTGCATATAGTCAGGAATGATATCCGCGGTGCGATATTGCCCCTCGATCCCCATTGGCTCGGGAGCCATAGTCTCTTCGAGCTCTTCGATGACATCCTGGTTGGCGGTCGAGCCGTCACCCATGCGGATCTTGAGGCACAGATAGCCCTGCGGATGATGGGACCCCGTCACCATGAGCGCGCCGCACGCTTCACCGTCATAAGCCGCCGCCCACGTAAGGGCAGGGGTCGGGACAGGTCGCGAAGCGAGCACGGCGTCTAGCCCGTGCGCTGCTAGCACGCCCGCCGCAAGCTCAGCGAACTCGCGCGCCAGGGGCCGAGTGTCGAACCCTAGATCTACCGTGTTGCCCGGAGTGATCTTTTGCCACAACTCGCCGACGGCATCGGCGATACGGGCAACGTTATCGGCAGTGAAGTCCTCATCGACGCGAGCGCGCCAACCGTCAGTTCCAAAATGAATTATCGCGCACACGCGCAGACACCTCACAGTGTTTGGATCATGGTACGCATGGGGTATACCCGCAACATGCACTCGGCAACCTGCCGGCACCAGCATTCACCATTTGGGCAAATGCTGCCGAGGACATGCAAGCAATAAAAAAACCGCCCCGTATGGAGCGGTTTGCCCTTTATATATCGAGCGCCTCGGCCATCGCTGCCGTAGTGATTGCCGTGGTTCCACAGCAACTGCCCACCATTGCGGCACCGGCATGTCTCCATTCGATGCATGCGCGCGCGAAAGCTTCGGGGTTCTCGTGCCATACGGGGCCATCCTGAGTCTGGACCGGATCGCCCACGTTGGGACGCACCGTGACGGGAGTAGTCGCCGATGCGACCATCCTCGGCACCGCCGCGTTCGCGGCCGCAAGCGAACAGCAATTAACACCAACCGAGTTTGCGCCGTGTTTTTCGGCGTACAAAACAGCTGCCTCGATGTTGAGGCCATCGCCCAACAGGTCACCTTTATCGTCAACGACAAAACTCACCAGAACAGGCATGCCGTCGGCGGCATCTCGGGCGCCGGCAAGCATGGGCTGCAAATTACGGATAGACGTCACCGTCTCGATCAGCAGACCGTCAACACCAGCATTGAGCAAGGCGTGCGCCTGTTCGCGCGCAATGCCTCGGATTTCACGATACTCGGCAGAATCCTCGGCAAACCACTCAATACCGATCGGGCCCATCGAGCCCAGCAGCAGCTGAGGGTGCGCCTGGCGGGCATCGTCGACGGCCCCGCGATTGACCTCCGCCACGGACGGCGCAATCTGGTCGTGCTTGAGGGCATAGCTCGATGCCTGAAAGGTGTTGGTAATGAGCACCTGTGCGCCGGCGGCGACATACAAGCGATGGATACGAGAAACGGTCTGCGGCTCGGCAAGGTTCCAAAACGCCGGTGGAATGTCGGCGGCATCGTACTCACTCAACAGAACGCTGCCCATGGGGCCCTGCGCCAACAAGGTCTCGCTCGACAAGCGGCGCGCAAGTTCCTCGGCACCAAAGCGGTTGTAATAACTCGTATCCATATATATCCCGCTATTCCTCGACGCTGATTCCCTGCTTTTCGAGATAGGCGAGCCAGCGGTTCATCGTGTCCTCGGAAAGCGCATGCTCCATCATGCAGGCCTCGGAATCGGCTCGCTCAAATTCGACACCGAGCTCCTGAACCAAAAACGTGCGGATGAGGCGATGACGGTACCAGATAGCCGTGCCAACCTCGCGACCGCGATCGGTCAGGATTACCTTGCCGTAGTGCGATTGCTCGACAAGCTCGGATGCCTTGAGCGCCGAAACCGCTTTATTGACTGATGCCTTGGAGACGCCAAGGCGCTGCGCGATGTCGACCGATCGCACGCCGTTGGTTTCCCCCTCTTCGCTTTCAATGCGAACCATGCACTCCAAGTAGTCTTCGTTCGCCACCGTCAGATGTAGTTCGCGCGAGCTATTTGTCGTATCCATGATCTTCCGTCCCTTCTGCATTCAATGGCTGATTCTACCCCATCCAAGCGTCGTGGTATGCCGTGGCATACCGTGCTAGAGTTCTTGTTGCACACGACGACCAAGATTGGAGCGGTCTTTATGGAAAACACCACCACGAGCCCCGATGTTCTCGAGCGCTTTTTGCGCTACGTCCAGATCAACACGCAGTCCGAGGATGCAAACTGCGACCAGGTACCCTCGAGCGCCGTTCAGTTTGACCTTGCCAACGTGCTGGCTGAAGAGCTGCGCGAGCTTGGTGCGGAAGATGCCCACGTGACCGAGCACGCCTATGTCTGCGCGCATATCCCCGCAAGTGCGGGCGCTGAGGACAAGCCCGCCCTAGGCCTGATCGCCCATCTCGACACTACCGAAGTTGCACCGGGCGCCGGCGTGAAGCCGCACATCGTACACTACGAAGGCGGCGACCTGGTCTGCGGCACGGTTGACGGTAAGCCCGTTGCCATGAGTACCGCCAAGCTTCCCGCCCTGAATGACCTCGCGGGTGAGGACTTGGTCTGCAGCGATGGCACCACGCTGCTGGGCGCAGACGACAAGGCGGGCGTCGCCGAGATCATGTCGCTTGTCGCGCGTATCGCTCAGGACCCTTCTCTGCCCCATCCCACACTCGGCATTTGCTTCTGCCCTGACGAGGAGATTGGCCACGGAGCCGAGCTGTTGGATATCGATGCCTTTGGCTGCAAGTACGCCTACACGGTCGACGGCGGCCCCATCGGCGAGCTGGAGTGGGAGTGCTTTAACGCCGCCGAGGCGACCGTCCGCTTTGAGGGCCAGTCCATCCACCCGGGCGACGCCAAGGGCCGTATGGTCAACGCAGGCAATCTGTTCTGCGACTTCAACGCGTTGCTCCCCTACGTGCAGCGCCCGGAGTATACGGAAGGCTACGAGGGCTTTTATCACCTTGAGGGTGTATCTGCGACCGTCGATCACGCCACAGCGCGCTATATCGTCCGCGACCATGACGCCGCCAAGTTCCAGCAGAAACTCGACCTTATTGATGCCGCCGCCTCGATGCTCAACCAGCGTCTGGGTGAGGAGCGCGTGACGGTCGAGACTAAGCAGCAGTATCGGAATATGGCCGAGATCGTTCGTGACTATCCCGAGCTTATTGATGTTGCCAAGGAAGCCTACCTTGCCTGCGGCGTTGAGCCCCAAGTGCTGCCGATTCGTGGCGGCACCGACGGCGCTCAGCTGTCGTTCCGCGGCCTGCCCTGCCCCAACCTTTCCACCGGCGGCTATTGCTACCACGGCGTCAACGAGTTCGTCCCGGTCAGTTCGCTCGTCAAGATGACCGACGTGCTCCAGGAGCTCGTCGCCCGCTTTGCATAAGCCTGGCCGCACAAGTCCAAAAGACGAATCGCCCCGTCCTCAAGACCGAGAACGGGGCGATTTTTTAGCACAATGAGAACAGGTTGACGCACGCCAGCCTCTTGAAGCAAGGAGTGTCCCAAACTGCCGGCACATAAGGAACGTCCCCAAGTGCCAAGTGGACTACCCAACTGCAAGTGACGACATCGCTGGTTGAATCAACGTCAGCGAGCGACGTCCAGAGCGAACAAGTTGGCATGAAAAAGGCAGGGCATTGACCTTCTGGTCATG
>DBEWTR010000324.1:0-13619 GCA_048205775.1 Collinsella sp.
TCGGCCAGCCAAAGGTCCGACGCATCTGCGCCCACGGCCGTGGCGTTTTCGGTCATGTTCCGAACAAACGCCAACGCCGCATCGCCAATTGCACGGGCAGATGCCTCGTCGAGCGCTCCCCCGCTGGCAAGAACGCTGCGCTTCAGTTCGTGTTGGACAACGTACAGCACGTCCTTGGCGATATGCACCGGAAAGAACAGCAATGCCCCCGCCTCCGTCGCCTGCCCAATAAACGCGCGTGCGGCAAGCGACTCGGCATGGTCGGCGCAAAACGAATCGACCCATACGTTGGCATCCACCATTATTTTGAGGGGAGCCCCGCTCACAGGATCATCCCCTTTTGGCGATAGCGCTCGTCCATGGCTTCGGAATAGATTGTGTCCCAATCGCGATCGTCGGATACAGGCGACGGAGCGATGCCCAGATCTGCATAAAGCCGGTCGGCCGCTGCCCACGACGCGGCAAACGGAGTATCGTGCGCGACGGTCTGCTGCCGGTCGTCGACGGCCGCAAGCACTTCCTCGCACTGCCCGCCACCCTGCGCGACCTTGGCCACCACCTTTTTGATGAGCTCGGGCAGCGACCTGCCCGAAAGCTGCAGCGCCTCCTCGGCGCGCTCTTTAACCGAGCGATCTACGCGAACATTCACCTGTGCCATGCTGCCAACGGTAGCCATCTCAACCTCACCTTCAGCATTTACTAGCATTGCTAGCACGAGCATATATCTGAGCTAGCCTCTCGTCAAACAAAAGAAGGCCTGCACCCTGGCGGCTGCGGTGCCGCCCGAATGCAGGCCATATACTCAATCGAAAACGCTAACGCAGGTAAGCCTTTGCGTTGCCCAGGCTGTAGGCGATCGTTGAGCCGTTGTGCAGCAGTGACGAAGTCTGCGGAGTGATCATGCCGGTAATACCCAATGCCAACAGCGCCGAGTTGGTGAGCATCACCTTGGAATACGAACTCGTCAGACGGTCGATAAGCCCCTGACTCATGCGGCGCAGACGCACGATCGCGGCAAGATCCGTATCGGTCAGGATGATATCGGCGACCTCCTTGGCGATGTCGCTTCCGCCGCCCATGGCCAGCCCCACGTCGGCCAAACCGAGCGCCGGCGAATCGTTGACGCCGTCGCCCACCATGGCAACATGGCGCCCCTCGCCCTTAATGCGCTCCACATACGCGTACTTGTCCTCGGGCAGCAGCTCGGCCTTAAACTCGTCGACACCTGCCTCGCGAGCAATGCGCTCGGCCGTGCGTTCCGAGTCGCCCGTGAGCATGACCACGTGCTTTACGCCCAACGCGTGCAAGTCGGCAATGGCTTCACGGACCCCGGGTTTGAGCGGATCCTCGATACCGAGCACGCCGACGACCTTGCCATCGACCGCCAGATACAGCGGCGACAGCCCCTGCATCTGGGACTCGATTTGCTCCTTGATGTCGGATTCGAGCTGTGCGCCCTCGTCATCGAACACAAAGTGAGCGGAGCCGATGATGGCGCGACGCCCTTCGATGGACGAGGCAATGCCGTGTGCCACGATGTACTCGACCGCAGCGTGACGCTCGCGGTGCTCGAGCCCACGCTCGCATGCCGCAGTGACCACGGCGCGTGCCACCGGATGCGGGAAATGCTCCTCCAAGCAAGCGGAAAGGCGCAGGACCTCGTCCTCGCCCCAGCCGTCGGTCGTCAGCACGCAAGCTAGGCGCGGCTGCGCCTCGGTCAGCGTGCCGGTCTTATCAAACACAATGGTGCCGGCCTTGGCAAACGACTCAAAGTACTTCGCGCCCTTGACCATGACGCCCATCTTGGCAGCGTCGCTCATAGCAGTCATAACGGCGACGGAACCCGTGAGCTTGAGTGCACACGAGTAGTCGACCATCAGTGCCGCCGAAGTCTTGATGAGGCTGCGGGTGGTAAGCGCAACCAGGCCCGCGAGCAGAAAGTTCCACGGGACGATCTTATTGGCAAGGTCCTCCATATGCGACTGGCCCTCGGACTTGAGCGAATCGGCCGTCTGCACGAGTGAGACGATCGAGCGCAGCTTGGTTTGCGCTGTATTGGCGCGCACACGCACCAAGATGCTGCCATCTTCCACGACGGTGCCGGCGAACACGTCGTCGCCCACGCTGCGCTCGACGGCCAGCGGCTCGCCAGTCAGGGTCGCCTGGTTGACCATGGCGCTCCCCTGCTCGACCACGCCGTCGATGCAAATGGACATGCCAGTGCGCACGGCGACCAGGTCGCCGGGCTCAAGCTCGGTCGCGGCAACGCTTACCTCGGTGTCGCCGACCACTTTTTGCGCCTTGTCGGGTACGTCGAGCAGCGAGTTGATGAGCTCGTTTTCGCTCATGGCGCGGGTGTAGTCCTCGAGCAGCTCGCCCACGTTGAGTAGGAACATCGTCTGGCCCGCGGTGTCGACATCACGCTTGACGAACGAAATGCCGATGGCCGAAGCGTCGAGCACGGGAACGGTCAGGCGCGGCTGCGCCAGCTCATGAAGGGCAGCGCGCAAAAATGCCATGTAACCGGCCACGACAAATACCGCACGCAGAGGCGTCGGCAAGAACCAGCGGCGCGCGTAGTGGGCGCCGATAAGTGTGGCAAGATCCATGACGAGCTTGTGCTTGCGTGGCTCAAGCTGCATCACGTAACCCGTCTTTGCGTCGGCAATGGCCTGGGCATCGAGCGCACCCAAGGCGTCGAGCACGCGCGCACGACACCGCTCGTCATATTCGAGCGCCATCTGGCCAATACGGCCATACACGCGCACCTTGTGCACGCCGTCGATATCGCCGCTGAGCTTAAGAAGTGCATCGAGATCGCTCTCTGGCACAGGACCCGCCAATTGAAGACGGGTCCTGCCGGGGATCTCGCTGATAATCGAGAATCTCATAGTTTGTGCCTAGGAGCGCTACTCGGCTGCCTCGTCAGCAGCGGCCTCGCTCTGGGTGATGTAGGCAGCCTCGGCAACCATGTCATCGACATTAGCCTTGGCCTGCTCGACCATGTCCTGGTAGCAGTTCTTGACGCGCATACCGCACGCGATGCCCCGCACGCAGGCATTCTTTACCGGAGCGCTGGTGAGCAGCTTGATGCCGGCCGTACCAAGCAGAAAACCGCCACCGACAAGCAGGGTATTGAACGTCGACTTCTTCATGTTGCTTCTCCCTTTTGCCGCATTGGACGCGGCACGGTGCCTCAGCGCCCGAGTAAACAAGTTTGCTCGAGCACACTTTTGAGACTAGTTTAGTATAATTATTTGGTCAACAACGGCTAACTTTTTGGAAACTATGGGGGTGAACTCAATATGACAAAGGGACTGTCCCTTTGTCACACTCCTACAGCTGCCAGGCCGCCGCCTCCTTTTGCAGTGCGACCATACGGGCGAATTCTCCACCTGCCGCTTTGAGCTGCGCCGGAGTGCCCTGCTCGGCAACCACTCCATCCTTGAGCACAACGATTTTGTCGGCATTTTCCACCGTACGCATACGGTGGGCAATAACGATAACCGTCTTACCTGCAAGCAGACGGGAGAGCGCCTGCTGTACCACGGTCTCGTTCTCCACGTCCAAGCTCGCCGTCGCCTCGTCCAACAGCACGATGGGCGCATCTTTGAGCAGCGCGCGGGCGATAGAGATGCGCTGGCGCTCGCCGCCGGACAGCTTGGAGCCGTTCTCGCCGATCATGGTGTCGTACCCCTGCGGCATGCGGTTCACGAACTCATCGCAGTTGGCGGCATGTGCGGCGGCCAAGACCTCCTCGTCGGTGGCGTCGCAGCGGCCAAGGCGGATGTTTCCCATCACTGTGTCGTCAAAGAGCAGCACGTCTTGGAACACAATGGCGTAGTCGCGCAGGAGCACCTCGGGATCGACGCTCGCAACATCCACGCCACCCACGGCAACCTTGCCCGCGGTGGCATCCCAAAAGCGCGCGGCCAGGCGGCTCACCGTAGACTTACCGGAACCCGAAGGACCGACCAGTGCCGTGACCTCGCCTTCCTTGGCGGTAAAGCTCACATCGGTAAGAACTTTCTCGCCGGCGCGTCCGTCCTCGCCCGCACCATAGCCAAATGCCACGTGATCGAACACCACATCGTAGCCCACGGGCTCAAATTTCTCGCTGCCCCGCGCCACAGGCTCTTCCATGATGGAACGCATGCGCTTGGCAGACGCCTCGGCGACGAACAGCTCGGACATTAACATTAACGCCTGGTCAAAGGGTGCATAGATACGGCTCACCATAAGCAGGAAGGCAAACATCACCAAAAAGTCGACCCGCCCGGAGGCGACCACCGCGGCGCCCGTAACCAGCGTGGTGGCAATGCCCAGACGCAGGATGACAAAGGCGGAGTTGACCAAAAGCCCGTTAGCGAGCTCGCCCTTGGTAGTCTCGCGCTCCTCGGCATCGATCACGGCGTTGAGCCCCTCAAGATAATGGGCCTCCTGGTTGGTGGCACGGATCTCGCGAACGCAGTCGAGCGTCTCTTGAATCGCCTCGGTAACCTTGACCTTCTCGGCGCGCACGCGATCGAACACCGGAGTCTTGGGGCCGCGTGTTAGATACAGCACGGCAAAGGCCACGGGAACGCTCCAAAACGCCGCGATCGCCAGCTGCCAGCAAAAGAACAGCGACGCCACGAATACAATGGCGCTTGCGATGATGGCACCCCAAAGCTCTCCCAGCACGTGGCTGTAGGCGTGCTCCATGGCCTGGACGTCACCCATGATGGTCTCGGTTAAATCGGCCAGATCACGACGACCAAAAAACGACAGCGGCAGTTTGCGCAAGCGCTCGGCGATCTCCATACGCTGCTTGCCGCACTCCTCGTAAAAGATGCAGTAGGTGTAGTAATACTGCTGCCAGTTAGAGGCAAAGAGCAACACGAAAAAGACCAGGAGGCCGCCCACGATCGGCAGGGCATCCGGCAGGTCAGCCCCGCTGGCGAGATGCTCGACAAAGCCGGCCATAACCAGGAATAAAAAGCCCATGCCGGCCATGGTAATAAGATTGGTGACCGTGGTCCAGAAAATGCCGCGTTTTACGCCGGCGACGCCTTTATCGGATAGGAAATACTTCTTTTGGAATGAGGCGAACATTTAGGCCTCGCCTCCTTTCGTGACGGTGGCATCCGCGGTCGCTGCAGTGATTTTCCAGCTCGCGGCCTGTTCGTACTCGGCCCACATCTTGGCATACAGGCCATTTTGGGACAGCAACTCGGCATGGGTACCCGACTCCTGCACGCTGCCCTGGTTGAGCACCACGATTTGGTCTGCGCCCACTACAGTCGAGAGTCGGTGCGCGATCATAATGACCGTGCGACCCGCCGCCAGTTTGCTAAAAGCACGTTGGATGAGCGCCTCGTTCTCGGGATCGGCAAACGCCGTGGCCTCATCGAGCACCACGATAGGCGCGTCTTTAAGGATCGCGCGGGCGAGTGCCACGCGCTGGACCTCGCCGCCCGAAAGATATGCTCCGCCGGCACCGAGCATGGTATTGATGCCCTGTGGGAGCTTGGCCACAATGTCGTCGCACTGAGCTGCGGAGAGGGCCGCACGCACTTCGTCGTCAGTGGCCGTAGGCTTGGAGGCGCGCACGTTATCGGCAAGTGTTTGCCGGAACAGCTGGTTGGTCTGGAACACAAAGGCGACCTGGTCCATAAGCTCGTGCGAATCCATATCGCGAACGTCCACACCGCCTACGAGCACTCGACCCGAGGAAACATCCCAAAAACGCGGGATCAGGCTTGCGCAGGTTGACTTACCGCCACCAGAGGGACCCACCAGGGCGAGGGTGCTACCAGCGGAAACGCTGAAACTTACATGGCTAACGGCAGGTGCTTCGGCACCTTCGTACGTAAAGCTCACGTCCTCAAATCGCACGTCGCCGCCGGCAGGGTGCTTGGGTTGTGCGGGCACGGAAAGCTGCTTGGAATCCATGACGCTTCGAATACGAGCCAACGAATCGGCACTCATCTGAGAGGCCTCGCCCACAAACATGAGCTTGGTCATGGCCGTCGGTACCACGGCCGAAAATATCGCGTAAAACGTGAAGTTGGTCATAAAATGCGCGAAGTCCGTCTCGCCTGGCGCCAACAGCAACGCCACGGGCAACAGGAATGCCACAAGACCATTGAGCGCGGTAAGGTTGAGTACCTGCGGACCTCGGCAGAACGTGTCCGCATAGCTTTGTGCCATGTCGGCATATTCGGCGATCGCATCGTGGAAGGCCTTAAAGGAGTAGACCGTCTGCTGAAACACCTTGACCACGGGGATGCCTCGTACGTATTCGGTGCCGGTCTTGTTCATCTTGACCAGCGCTCCCATGTAGGCCTTCATGAACTCGGCGCCTTTGCCGCTCATCATGGTGGCCATGGCGCCAAACGAAATGGCCACCGAGATGAGGCATGCCGCGCCCAAGCGCCAATCGAGGGCGAAAAGCAGCACGAGCAAGCCCACGACCATGGCGACGGCGCCTGCGATATCGGGCAGCATGTGTGCGAGCAAAGTCTCGGTGGAGGCGGCACACCCGTCTACAATGCGGCGCAGCTCGCCGGTGGCATGCGTGTCGAAGTAGCCGAGCGGCAACTTAAGCAGGTGCTCGCTCGTAGCCTTACGGATATTGGACGCGCAGCGAAACGCGGACAGATGCGTGCACATGAGCCCCACGAAATAAGTTACGATGCTTGCCAGCGCAAACCCCACGGCCCACCAGCCATACATCGCGATGTCGCAGGCTTCGCTCCAGTTAGGTGCCACGGCGATCAGGTCGCGAGCGACAAGCCAAATGCACACGTACGGGCCAAAGCTCAGCAGCTGCGAGAGCGCCGAGAGCGCCATGCCCAAATACGTTAGGAATTTACGGTCACCGGCATACGCGAGCAACTCGCCGATGCCTCCACCTTCCCTTTTTGTTCCCTTTGCCATGATATTCCTTTCTAACGGCTTGAGAGTTAACCGTAATGAACTTATCATTGATGTGTTAGCCATGGCTCACAATCAAGCCAGGCGTGGACGTTTCTGCAAAGGAAAGGAACGCTTTTGCAAATACGGCGGGCAGCGACCGACATAACCGAGCTCTACGCACCACAGTTTGAGCAGTTTGGCCTGGAGCTTTCCGGCAAGGGCGCTGTCTTTACCGGCGAGGTGGCAAACGATCGGGCGCACGGACGCGCATGGATCATGCCCCTCTCCCCTGCCTGCATCGTCATGGAGCATTTCATCACCCCGACGCACGATATGCACCTGGCCGAATACACACCCGAGCCATATGCCTGCGTGAGCGAGGTCAGCGCGCCCACACTTACATGCATGCCCGAGGCTGGCATAACGCCCGCGAACCTCAAACCATTGCATGGACCGTGGCCAAACAATGCCGTTTGCAGCTTTATCCAAGATAACTGTGGCGAGGAATTAAGCCCGCTGTTTGCGGGGGAGCTCTATCACTCGCGCTCGGTGCTCTTTTTGCCTGGATATTTTGACGAACTGGAGCACCGCTATCCCACCGAGTTCGCGGGAATCTTTGAGGCGTTTGCCGAGCCATGGCACGAGGAAGCGACGTCTGCCATCTGCCACACGCTGCGCCGGATTAACGAGGACCGCGCCCGCACCGTAGGCGGACACGTCTATATGCAGGGCATCGTGGAGACCATGGTCGCGGAGCTCGCCTGTTCGCGCGCGGCCCACAAGCAGGCGCGGCAGGCGGCAGACACACGCGTCAGCATAACCATTGCCGAAGAAGCAACGGCAATGATTGAGCGCGCGCTCGACAAAGGCAGACGTGTGGGTATCAACGAGGTGGCCGAGAGGCTCTACACAAGCCGCTCCAAACTATGCGCCACCTTTAAGGCCCAAACAGGCGAGTCGATGGGCGCCTACATTCGCAGACGCCGTATGGAGCGAGCACAGGACCTTTTGGCCGATAGCGGGCTCACGATAGCGCAGGTAGCAGAGCGGCTCGACTACCCTCAGCAAGCCGCCTTCGCCCAAGCCTTCAAACAATACACCGGCACCACCCCCACCGCTTGGCGAAGCAAGCATCGCTAAGGCCCAAGCTCCCTGGCCGTAACGGAGCGATTAATTAGCCACCGCCCGTCAGCTCACCCAGGATCTAAACGTCAAGATGCGCACAATCAAGCGCCTTTTTGATAAGAGGGACAGATCGATCAGCCAAATACAACGGAATGTTGAGCACCCCGTCGTCGAGCTTTAGGTTCTTAAGTGAGTAGCGGACCCTCAATGGAGTCGTCTCCGCATGCTTGTCGGCATAGTACTTAAGGCTCTTGGAGTGAACGACCTCTCCCGATTTGACCTCGACGGGAACGATTTCGTTTCCGACTTGAATCAAAAAATCGACTTCGTGCTTCGGCTTCTCGTTTGTCCAGTAACGCGGAGCAGCATCTAACTGTGAAAGTAATGCCTGAAGCACATAGTTCTCGGCGAACGAACCTTTGAACTCCGAAAATAGCGCATCCGAGATGGCAAAAGCGGACGCATCCAGCCTTGCCATGCGGCGCAGCAAGCCGACATCAAGACAGTAGACTTTAAATGCCTTGAGGTCATCGTACGCAGAGAGCGGCACACCACCGGCAGCATTAAGGCGAACCGCCGTGATGAGCCCAGCATCGGCAAGCCATTCCAGAGCATCCTCGTATTCTCGAGCACGAGCCCCCTCGCGCACCGCACCCCAAACGAACTTTTTGTTCTCGCGCGCCAACTGAGCTGGAATCGAGTTCCATATTTGCGAAAGCTTGGCGAACTGCGCACGGCCACCATGCTTGGCAAAATCGCGCTCGTAGGAATCCAAGAGATCAGACAACACCTTATCGACCTGAACGATATCGCCCGTCTCCACCCACCGGCCAAGAGCCTCTGGCATGCCGCCGCATGCAAAATAACGACGAAGATGCTCGACGAGACGGACATGGAAGAAATCGGGCACTGTTTCGATCTGATCCAGGCCGCCAAGGTATTCGTCGTAGTTTGCAGCGCCCTCGGCTTTCAGAAACTCGGAAAAGCTCATGGGGCGCATCTCCATGAACTCGACCTTTCCCACCGGAAAAGCGCTGGTCTCACGGGACAAGCGAACGCCCAACAAAGACCCTGCGCATGCGACGTGATACTCGGGGGCCTCGTCACAGAAGTATTTAAGGGCGCCGACTGCAGAAGGACAATCCTGGATCTCATCAATAATAAGCAGCGTTTTGCCGGGATCGATAGGCTGTCCAAGTGCCAGGGAAAGATTTGAGATGATCCGTCGAGGATCGCGCGTACCTTCGAAAAACTGAGCGTACTCGCTCTGTACCCCAGGTGACGGCTCCTCGAGCGTCAGATACACAAAATTGATGTACGAGGTTCGGCCGAACTCCTTAAGCGCCCACGTCTTTCCAACCTGGCGCGCCCCCTTAAGGATAAGCGGCTTACGATATTCTGACGCTTTCCAAGCGTTAAGCTTGGCAATGATATCTCGCTGCATGGACGAACCTCCCGCAAAGAAACTTCCGTAAACGTGATATTTCCCACATTTTACCCTAGGTAAAACGTGACATTTATCACATTTACGGAAGTTTTAAGCTCATTTCGCCACACTCTCATCACATTTATTGCAATGTGACAAAGGGACAGTCCCTTTGTCACCCGCACAAAAATGGACGCGCCAACGGCGCCCTCATTCACCAAATTCCATTCAGCCCCACCTGGCCCGAACGGCCGAGTCGTCTGGCCGGGGAAGCCCCGAGTCGCCGGGGTGCTTGCTCAAAATGAGTTCCGCACGCAAAGAAGGCCACTTAATGTGGCCTTCGTCTTGCGCAGGACTGTTTGAAATTTTGAGGAAGCACCCGCCCTGCCGGGGCTCCCGGGTTCCGCTTACGAGAGCGCCGTTCTCAGCAACTCGTTGAAGAGCTTCGGATTGCCCTTGCCGCGGCTCGCCTTCATGCACTGGCCCACCAAAAAGCCGATGACCTTCTGGTTGCCGTCGCGGTACTGCTGCGCCTGATCGGCACAGTTAGCCAGCACCTCGTCCACAATCGGCTGCAGCGCACCGGCATCGCTCACCTGACGCATACCACGCTCGTCGACGATCTTGTTGGGGTCGTCGCCGGTCTGGGCCATGGCCTCAAAGACCTCGTGCGCCTGGTTGGAGCTGATGGCATCGGTCGCCAGCAGCTTGGCAAGGGCTGCCACCTGGGCCGGCGCGATGCCGGACTCGGCGAGCGACACGCCCGCACCCTTAAGGTAGGCGATCATCTCGTTGACCAGCAGGTTTGCGACCGTCTGGGCCTCCTTGCCGGCCATACCGGCAGCAGCGGCCTCAAAGAAGTCGGCAAACTCGGGGTCGCCAGCAATCTGCTCGGCGTCGGCCGTCTTAATGCCAAAGTCGGCCTCAAAACGGACGCGCTTGGCATCGGGCAGCTCGGGAATCTCGCCACGGCAGCGGTCGATGAACTCGTCGTCCAAATCGAACGGCGCCAGGTCGGGATCGGGGAACAGGCGATAGTCGTCGGCCGTTTCCTTGACGCGCATGACCACGGTGCGCTTGCGGCTGGGCTCCCAGTGACGGGTCTCCTGATAGATGATGCCGCCCTCCTCGAGCACCTCGGCCTGGCGGCAGATCTCGTAGGCAAGGCCGTCGTGCAGGCTCTTGAACGAGTTGAGGTTCTTGAGCTCGGTCTTGGTGCCCAGCTTGGTCTCGCCGCGGCGGCGCAGCGACACGTTGCCGTCGCAGCGCATGGAGCCCTTCTCCATGGAGCAGTCCGAAATGCCCAGCGTCACAAAGATGCGACGGAGCTTTTCCATAAACAGACGCGCTTCCTCGGGCGTGCGCAGGTCGGGCTCGGTCACGAGCTCAATCAAAGGCGTGCCGCAGCGGTTGTAGTCGACGAGCGACTCGGCCGCGGCGGTAATGCGGCCCTCGGCACCGCCCACGTGGACCATCTTGGCGGCGTCCTCCTCCATGTGGATGCGCAAAATGCGGATGGGCACCGTGTAGGAACCGTCCTCGCGACGCTCGGGCATCTGCAGGTTGGACGCGTCGTAGCTGGCCAGATGGCCGGCGCGCTGATTGCCCTCGCGCATGGTCGACGTCATGGACGTGGACAGGCCCTCGGCGTTGGCCGAGGCGCTCGCCAGGCTCTGGGCCTCGGCCTCGCCAAACGCGCAGTCGGGGCGCTCGGCGGCACCGCGACCGGTCACGTCCAGGTCCAGGTGGCCGTACATGGCAAAGGCGACCGGACCCTGCGTGGTCTGGAAGTTCTTGGCCATATCGGGATAAAAGTAGTGCTTGCGGTAGAACATCGAATGGCGCTGGATCTCGCAGTTGGTGGCAAGACCGGCCTTGACGATGCTCTCGATGGCGCGCTTGTTGGGCACCGGTAGGGCGCCGGGCAGGCCCAGGCACACCGGGCACACGTTGGCGTTGGACTCGTCATCGTGGCTGAGCTTGCAGTTGCAGAACATCTTGGTATCGAGCGCGGTGAGCTCGGTATGGATCTCCAGGCCGATCACGGCCTCCCAATCCTGCAGGACCTCGGAAAGCTCCTTCATTACAGCTCGCCTCCCTTCCCGGCAAAATCGGGCGCGACGGAAAGCGCGGGCGCACCCGTGGCGGTATCGGCAAAGCCGCGCTCCAGGGCGCGGGCAAACGTGAGCAGCTGACGGTCCTTAAAGGCCGGACCAACCAGCTGGGCAGAAACGGGCAACTGAGTATCCTCGCCCAGGCCCAGCGGCACCGAGATGCCACCGTTGCCACAGATGTTGAGCGAGATGGTGTACAGGTCGGAGAGATACATCTGCGTGGGGTCGCTGATCTCGCCAAACTTAAAGGCCGTGCGCGGCGAGGCGGGCATGAGGATGGTGTCCACCTTGGCATACGCGGCGTCGTAGTCCTGCGTGATAAGCGTGCGGGCCTTTTGCGCGGCGTAGTAATACTTGTCGTACACGCCCGAGCTCAGCAGGTAGGCGCCGAGCATCTGGCGGCGCTTGGCCTCGGCGCCAAAACCGTGGGCGCGCGACAGCGAGCTCTGGTCGGACAAGTTGGCGCAGCCCTCCTCCTGATAGCCGTAGCGGATGCCGTCAAAACGTGCCAGGTTGGAGAACGCCTCGGCCGGGCCGATAACGTAGTAGGCGGCGATGGCGGCGTCCAGGTGCGGCAAGTCGACCTCCACGAGCTCGGCGCCCTGGTTCTGCAGCTCCTGGGCGGCGCGCTGAACGGCGGCCTTGACCTCGGGCGTCAGGCCCTCGGCCTCCGTAAACGCGGGGATGATGCCCACGCGCTTGCCCTCGATGCTGTCGTTGAGGTGCTCGGTAAAGTCGACGGCGCAATCCTGGCTGGTGCAGTCGTACGGATCGTGGCCCGCGCCGGTAAGCGCGTTCATGGCCAGCGCGACATCCTCGACCGTGCGGCCAAAGGGGCCCACCTGGTCGAGCGACGAGCCAAAGGCAACCACGCCGTAACGGCTCACGGCGCCATACGTGGGCTTAAAGCCCACCACGCCGCACAGCGACGCCGGCTGGCGAATGGAGCCGCCGGTGTCCGAGCCCAGCGAGAGCGCGACCTCGCCCGCGGCGACGGCGGCAGCGGAGCCGCCCGAGGAGCCGCCGGGCACGCGCTCGGTATCCCAGGGGTTGTTGGTGCGGTGGAACGCCGAGCTCTCGGTGGAGCTGCCAAAGGCAAACTCGTCCATGTTGGCCTTGCCCATGGGCAGGCAGCCGGCGTCGAGCATGCGCTGGACGCAAGTAGCGGTGTAGACGCTCTGGTAATCCTCGAGCATGCGGGAAGCACAGGTGGTGCGCGTGCCCACGAGGTTCATGTTGTCCTTAATGGCCAACGGCACGCCCGCGAGCGGGGGCAGCGGCTTGCCTGCGGCACGGTCGGCATCCACGCGAGCAGCGGCCTCGAGCGCAAGCTCGGGCGACACCTGCAGGAATGCCTGGACCCCGCCCTCGCGCGCCTCGATAGCGGCAAGGGAGGCCTGGGCCACCTCGGTAGCGGTAAAGTCGCCGGCGGCAACGCCCGCGGCGATCTGGGCGGCGGTAAAGGAATCGAAGCTTAGCGCCATTACTCGCTCTCCCCCTCTCCCAAGATGGACGGCACGCGGAAGTAGCGGTCGCGCGCGCTGCCGGCGTTCTCGAGCGCAATGTCGAGCGGCAGGTCGCGCTCGGGCTCGCGCAGGTCATCGCCCATCACGTTGGACAGGCTTCCGATGGGATGGAACGTGGGCTCCACGTCGGGCAAGTCATATTGCAAGACGGGCTCGAGCATCTGGACGGCATCGTTCATGTAGGACGTCATCTGGGCGAGCTCGTCATCGGTCAGTGCGATCTTTGCGTACTCGGCGATGCCGCGCACGTCTTTCTCGCTGAGTGCCATAGGCGCTCCCTTCCGCATAGCAGTTAAACCGCTCTAGTATACAGGGCAACGCCGGCTTGGAGCAGGCACTTTACCTAAATGCAGCGAAAACGTAACGAGGGCGGCGGGCTGGCAGGCGGCAGGCTGGCGGTTCTGCAACGAAACCGCACCGTCCATAGCGAAAACCGCGCCGCCCACAACGAAAACCGTCTCGCCCACAACGAAAACCATCACAACATTCGAGGTTTTTCGCCAACATCGCGATTTTTATCGACTGTTG
>DBEWTR010000325.1:0-2066 GCA_048205775.1 Collinsella sp.
AGCGACGGACGTCTACTCCCCCGCCACGCTCGCGCGCAGCTTGGCGGCGATGGGCTCCGAGGCCAGCAGGAATACGAGCATGACCACAGAACACACCAGGCACACGATCCAGGTGCTCGCAAAGGAGCCCGTGGCATCGAACAGCACGCCCGGGACAATGGCGCCTACGGTGCCGCCGACCATCTCGAGCGAGGTGATGGTGCCCGTGACCTTGCCGAGGTCGGCCATGCCAAACTGCTTGGACGCGGCGATGGTAGGCGTGATGGTGCCCATGCACGTTCCGATACCAAAGCTCACAGCGGCGACAATAGGACCGAGGTCCGTCGTCGGGAAGCACAGGGCGACGCAGGCGATAATGCACGCAACGGAGCCAAGGATATTGCCAAAGCGCAGACCGAAGCGGTCATAGATCGCACCGAGCGAAATCTTGGCGATAACGACGGTGACCATATAGGCCGAAAGCACAGTGCCCGCCCACATGGGATCGTGGCCGCCCGTGACAATCTTGGCGCCGTTGACGGTAACGCTCGTCATGTTGGTGACCTGGTTGGGCAAGATGGCGCCGTTAACGAGACCCATAAAGAGGAAGGCGACGACAAGCAGCCAAAACGCCGGGCTCTTCTTGATACGAGACCAGCCGACGCTAACCTCGGGCGCCGTGTGCTCGTCCTTGTCGCCAGCCGTCGAGACGGACGGATCGCCCGGGTTCTCGCCGAGCGGCTTAAGGCCGATCTCGGAAGGCTTGGTGCGGAAGGAATAGGCCGTGATGGGCAGTGCCGCCACAATGCAGACGGCAGCGAGTACCAGGAACGCAGAGCGCCAGCCCACACTCACGATAAGCGAGCTCACGATCGGCGAGAGAATAGCGCCGCCAAAGCCCGAGCCCGAAAGTGCGATGGAGATGGCAAGGCCTCGCTTGGCGGTAAACCAGTTGGCGGTCACCAGGCTAATGAGCAGACGGGTCGAGGCCACAGCGAAGCAGCCCGAAACGGCAAAGAGCACGTAGACCTGCCACAGCTCACCGACAAAGCTCATGCCGGCAAGCACCGCCGAGGTAGCGATAACGGTGAGCGAGCCCAATACGCGGCCACTCACCTTATCGGCAACATGGCCGATAACGAGCGAACCCACGACACTCACCACGGTGGAGATGGCATTGGAGATGTTGTACTGCGCAAGGGAAATGCCCAGGTCGCTGACGATCAGCGGTTGGAACAGGCTCATGCAGTTGACGAAAATCGTGTAGCACGTGGCCATGATCACGAAGCCGGAGGTCACCACGAGCCAGCCGGGGAAGAACTTACGCTGCTGGGGCATTGGTTACTCCTTGTGGTCGGCGATATAGCCCAAAGCGACGGCGGTATAGGCCGCGGCGCCGAGAGGAAGCTCGGCATCGTTAAAACGTGCCTTGGGATGGTGCTGGGCAAAGTGTTCGTCCGTGTCGGTTACGGCCGCGCCCACGGTAAAGTACGCACTCGGAATCTCGCTCGAGATAAGCGCAAAGTCCTCGCTCGCCATGGCATGGAAAAGCGGCAAGAAAGCCGCCTTGGGCAGCACTACGCCCACGTAGCCAAGCGACGCCTGAGTCATATCGCTGTCGAGTACAAGCGGCGGAACATCCGAAAGCGTCTCGATGGTCGCCGGCGTACGATATGTTGTGGCAACACCGTTAACGACCTCCGCGATGCGGGTCTTGAGGTGCTCCATGAGCTCAACATCAAAGCCGCGCAGCGTTCCCTCGAGCACGCAAGTGTCGGGGATGACGTTGGCCGCCAGGCCGCCAGCGAACTTACCAACGGTAAGTGCGACTTCCTTGGCCGCCGGCACCTCGCGGGAGATAAGCTCCTGGAGCGCCAGGTGCACATGCACGCCCGCCGTGATGGGGTCGATGCAAATCTCGGGGCTGGAACCGTGGCCACCCTTGCCCTGGAGCGTGATGCGGAAACCGTACACGCCCGAAAGCGCCGGGCTCCCATAGAGCACCAGGCCAAGCGGCGACTGGCTGTTGACATGCATGGCAAAGGCCGCCTGAGGGCGCGGGTTCTGCAGCAGGCCGTCGGCGATGG
>DBEWTR010000328.1:0-4226 GCA_048205775.1 Collinsella sp.
TCGCCGCCCTTCTTCGAGCCTATCTTGTCGACCCTGCGCACCGGGTTGTCGCTGAGGCCGTAGTAGCGCTCGGCGTGGTTGAAGATGGCGTTGAGCTGGTTGTTCACTGTGCGCAGGTACGTCGGTGCCCAGGGCTTCCCGTCGGCGTCCCGGTGCTCGGTGAGCTCGTTTTGCCACCTGATGACGTCGATCGGCCTCACGTCGCACATGCGCATGTCCCCGAAGAACGGCACGAGCTTGTCGTTGATGATGTACTCCTTGGTGATCCACGTGTGCTCGCGTATGCGCGGCTTCACCTCGGAGGCGTACACCTCGACGAACTCGGAGAACGTCATGTCCATGGCCCCGCCGTTAAGGCTCTTGAACTGGCTCTCCCACACTGCGGCCTCCACCTCGGAGGAGAAGCCGCGCTTCGTCTTGTGGCGCTTCGAGCCGCGGGCGTCGCGGTAGTAGCACTGCACGTAGAACGTGCCGTTGCCGTCGTCCTTGTACACGGGCATGTCAGTCCACCTCCGGGAAGTACAGGGCGTCGAAGACGTCGCTTCGAACGCGCCCGCGGATGACCACGCGCCCGCGCGCCTCCTGCTCGGCGTTTATCTTCCTGATCACCTCGTAGGCGCTGCCTTTCTTGATCCTCAGCAGCTCCGCGACCTCGTCGGCGTCCAGCATGTGCGGCCTCGGCGTCTTCGCCACCTTCTCGTCCATGGCTCCTCCAATCAATGGCGTACGGATACGTACGGTTCACAGATTCAGAGTAAACGTACATATCTGTACTGTCAATAGAATTGCGTACATTTGCGTACGCTGATAAGATGTGCTGGTACGTAATTCCAGGAGGAGGGCTCATGTCCGTAGGCGAGAACATAAGGCGGTACCGCAAGTCGCGCGGCATGACGCAGGCGCAGCTCGCCGAGGCGGTCGGCCTGACCGAGGGGGCCGTGCGCCACTACGAGAGCGGCATCCGCGCCGTGAAGCCCGAGCTGCTCGAGTCCATCTCCGCGGCGCTCGGCGTGTCCGTCAACGCCCTCAAGGATTACGGCGTCGAGACTGCGGGCGACCTCATGTCGCTGCTCGTGCGGCTCGAGGACTCCTTCGGCATCGTGCCCGCAGCCGACGGCACGGGCCTCTCCCTGAACCCCAAGGCGCCGCACGCGCCCAAAGCCGCGATGGCGATCGAACTGTGGGCAGAGAAGCGCGCGCAGCTCGAAAACGGCAAGATCGACGCCGACGAATACGAGGACTGGAAAGCCTCGCTGTAGCGGCTCTCCGCATTTCGCGATCAACGCAACCGAATCAGGACGGTGGACCAGGCGGCGAGCGCCGCTCGGGCCTGCGTAAGCTGAGTTTTTACTCCCCATTGCATGCCAAGGCATTTCCGGCGCACCTGGGGAGTAAATGACGCGGTGGCTTACACGGCGGCACGCGGCAGTACGCCGCGGCATTTCCCCTGGTTACTCCCGTTTTCATTGAGGCGGCGAGATTCTTTACTCCCCATTAACCACCTGGGAAAACGCTGTGAGAAGACCGCCGAAAAGCCTATTGAGTTCGATTTGAGTTTCACAGGCCCCGAAACGGCCCCGTTTGGCTCTCGGAGACAAAAATCGCGCGTCTACTCACTTGGGATGAATCCTTACTCCCGTTCCTCCGAATGCCGCACCGTGCCTTGCCGTCTTGAAACACGGGGGAGTAAATTGCGAAATCGCAGGTGAAAGGGAGTAAAACGACAAAGAAAAAGCCTCCGTCCCAACGCGGGAACGGAGGCTCGGTTATCGTATTTACTCACCAACATCGCTGGCGGCTTTGCCATGACTCTCGTACGAAACGAAACTCAGCGGCACAGTGCGGCACTCAAAAATGCAGGTCAGAACCCTATCAGCCTACTCCCACTCAATCGTCGCGGGCGGCTTAGACGTGATGTCGTAGCACACGCGGTTGGCGCCGGGGACCTCAGCAACGATGCGGCCGGAGATGCGGGCCAGGACGTCGTAAGGCAGTTTGGCCCAGTCGGCGGTCATGGCATCGCTGGACTCGACGGCACGTAGGATGATCGGGCGCTGGTAGGTGCGCTCGTCGCCCATAACGCCAACGGACTTGATGTCAGGCAGGACCGCGAAATACTGCCAGCAGCTGTGCTCGGAGTTGCGCTCGCCGGTCTGCTCAAACAGACGCTGGTTGTAGGCGTCGAGCTCCTCGCGCACGATGGCGTCGGCGTTCTTGAGGATCTCGAGCTTCTCCTTATCGACCGCACCGATGATGCGGATGGCCAGACCCGGACCCGGGAAAGGCTGACGGAACACGATGTGACCCGGCAGGCCCAGCGCCAGACCAAGTGCACGGACCTCGTCCTTAAAGAAGTGATCGAGCGGCTCAATAAGGTCGAAGTGCACGCCCTCGGGGAACGGGATCAGGTTGTGATGGCTCTTGATGGTGGCCGTCTTGCCGCCCGTCTTGCGAGCGCCGGACTCGATGATGTCGGGGTAGATGGTGCCCTGAGCCAGGTACTTGACCGGCTTGCCATCGGTCTCGAGCTGCTGAGCAACCGCGAAGAACTCTTTCCAGAACTGCGTACCGATGATGCGGCGCTTCTCCTCGGGCTCGGTCACGCCGGCCAGAAGCTCGGCATAGCGGTCCTCGGCGTGGACGTGGATAAAGTCGACGTCAAACTGCTTGGTGAAGACCTCCTCCACCTGCTCGGGCTCGCCCTTGCGCAGCAGACCGTGGTTGATGAACACGCAGGTCATCTGCTTGCCCACGGCGCGAGCGCCCAGCGCAGCCACGACGGAGGAGTCGACGCCACCGGACAGGGCCAGAATCACGCGGTCGTCGCCGACCTTCTCGCGGAACTCGGCCGTCATGGTCTCGACCAGGTTGTCCATACTCCAGTTGGGCTCCAGGCCGCAGATCTCAAACAGGAAGTTGCTCAGCAGCTGCTGACCATACTCGGAGTGCTTGACCTCGGGGTGGAACTGCGTGGTGAAAATCTTGCGCTCGACGCACTCCATGGCAGCAACCGGGCACACGTCAGTGCTGGCGGTAACGGTAAAGCCCTCGGGCACCTCGGAAACGGCGTCGCGGTGGCTCATCCACACGGTCTGCTCCATGGGCGTGGAGTTAAAGAGCTTGGCGCCGGCCGTGCGCGTGATGGTGGCGCGGCCGTACTCGCCCACCTCGGAGTGGCCGACCTTGCCGCCGAGCGTCACGGCCGTGATCTGATGGCCGTAGCAGAAGCCCAGGACGGGAAGGCCCAGGTCAAAGATGGCGGGATCGATAGACGGAGCGTCCTCGGCATACACGGAAGCCGGACCGCCAGAAAGGATGAGCGCAGAGGCGTTCATCTCGCGAATCTCGTCGGCCGAGATGTCGCAGGGGACAATCTCGGAATACACGTTGAGGTCGCGGACGCGACGGGCAATGAGCTGACCGTACTGCGCACCAAAGTCGAGTACGAGGACCTTTGCGGAAGCCTTTTGATCCATGGTTCCCCCTCTTGTTGGCGGGGAGCCGGTGCCCACCCGCGTGAATGAATGAAAATAGCCTTCATAGTGTACACGTTATATGGGGTTTCTCGCCCCTCGCAGCCATCAGCGCACGGCAAACGCACGACCTGGGCCCCTATTTGACGGCAATTGAAGTGTTTTCAAACGTTACAGATGATGTAATACGTTTGAACATTGGACGCCCTGTGCCACAATACTGCCGAACGACTCCGCCTCTGCGGCGGCAAATACGATAGGAATACCAGCATGAAGCGCATCCTTCTCATCGCCACGGGCGGCACCATCGCATCGACCGAGGACGGCAACGGCCTCTCCCCCGCCCTGACCGGTGAGGAGCTCGCCCAGAGCGTCCCCGAGATCTCGGGCCTCTGCGAGCTCGACGTCGTGCAGCCCATGAACATCGACAGCACCAACATGCGCCCCAGCGACTGGATGTGTATCCGCGACGTCATCGTCAAGGGCTATGCCGACCACGACGGATTCGTGATTCTACACGGCACCGACACCATGAGCTACACCGCGGCGGCGCTTTCCTATCTGATTCAGGACAGCCCTAAGCCTATCGTGCTCACCGGCTCGCAAAAGCCCATGGGCAATCCCTTTACCGACGCCAAGCTCAATCTGTACCAGAGCCTGCTCTATGCGCTCGACGAGCACTCGCACGATGTGTCGATTGTGTTTGGTGGCGTCGCCATTGCCGGCACGCGCGCCCGCAAGCAGCGCACCATG
>DBEWTR010000330.1:0-2158 GCA_048205775.1 Collinsella sp.
CGAAGTCGCCGCCAAGTACTTCACTCACATGGTGCTCAAGCTCGAGGACAAGTGCCGCCGCATCGGCCGCAACCTCACGCTCGAGGCCACCTACAGCAAGCCGTCTGCCGAGCTCATCAACCTGTGGAACCATCAGGTCGAGATGAGCACCCAGTACACCGCACGTGCCGAGCTGATCTCCGAGCACGAGCCGCATCGCGCCGTCATGCTCGTCATGGCCGACCGTCTGAACGCCACCGTGCGTCGCATCACCGACACCATGTACCACAGCGCCGATGAGTTCCTGGAGGACCTGCGTGTCGTCCAGCGCTCGTTGGCCGCCTGCGGTGCCGTCCGTGCTGCCTACGGCCCGGTCCAGACCATCATCTGGCAGGTCGAGTCCTTCGGCTTCCACATGGTCGAGATGGAGTTCCGTCAGCACTCCGTGGTGCACGCCCGCGCCCTCAAGGATATCCACGAGAACGGTATCCATGGCGACCTGCAGCCCATGACGCGCGAGGTCATCGATACCTTCCGCGCTATCGGCTCCATCCAAAAGCGTTACGGCAAGAAGATGGCGCACCGCTACATCATCTCGTTCACCAAGAGCGCCCAGCATGTGGCCGACGTCTTTGAGCTGGCCCACCTGTCCTTCGCACACGAGGAAGACGTTCCCGAGCTCGACGTGATCCCGCTGTTCGAGCAGCTCGAGGACCTCGAGGGCTGCGTTGACGTGCTCGACCAGATGCTTACGCTGCCCGTGGTGCAAAAGCGCCTTGCCCAGACCAACCGCCGCATGGAGGTTATGCTGGGCTATTCCGACTCCTCCAAGGACGCCGGTCCTACCACGGCCATGCTCGCGCTGCACTCCGCGCAGGAGCGCATCGCCAAGTGGGCCGAGAAGAACGATATCGACCTGGTGCTCATGCACGGTCGCGGCGGTGCCGTGGGCCGTGGTGGCGGCCCGGCCAACAAGGCCGTGCTGGCGCAGCCCAAGGGTTCGGTCAACTGCTTCTTTAAGCTCACCGAGCAGGGCGAGGTCATCTTTGCCCGTTACGGCAACCGCACGCTGGCTCAGCGCCATGTTGAGTCCGTTGCTGCCGCAACGCTTTTGCAGTCGGCCCCGAGTGTCGAGAAGACCAACACCGAGACCACGCAGAAGTTCTGGGATATGGTCGAGAAGCTCAACACCGCAAGCCACGAGCGCTATCTGGACCTGCTGAACACCGAGGACTTTACACCGTGGTTCTCGACCGTGACGCCGCTGACCGAGGTCGGTCTGCTGCCGATCGGCTCGCGTCCGGCCAAGCGCGGTCTGGGTGCGAAGTCACTCGACGACCTGCGTACCATTCCGTGGATCTTCAGCTGGAGCCAGGCGCGCATTAACCTGGCCGCTTGGTACGGCCTGGGCACCGCCTGCGAGCAGCTTGGTGATCTTGACCAGCTCAAGGCTGCCTACCAGGAGTGGCCGTTCTTCCGCACGTTCATTGACAACATCGAGATGTCGATCGCTAAGACCGATCAGCGCATCGCCAAGATGTATCTGCACCTGGGCGATCGCCAGGATCTGTCCGAGAAGGTCTTCACCGAGATGCAGCTCACGCGTAAGTGGGTCCTTGCCATCGTCGGTGACGAGTGGCCGCTGCAGCGCCGCCGCGTGTTCGGCTGCGCCGTCCGCGTGCGTAACCCCTATGTCGACGCCCTGTCCATCGCCCAGGTCCGCGCCCTTCGCGAGGTGCGTATGAACCAGGACGAGATGGCCGAGGAGAAGAAGGCCGAGTACATGAGCCTGATTCTTTCGACTGTGACCGGCGTCTCGGCAGGACTGCAGAACACGGGGTAATCGATAGCCCTGTGGCTCTCACCGGGACCCGATGGGTTTCCCTCTGAATGCGTCCTCGCACTTGAAGCCCCCTTATCCTGCTCCTTCGGAGCTGCGGATAAGGGGGCTTCGTGCTGCGGAGTGCATTCAGAGGGAAACCCATCGGATCCCTTCGTCCTCGGTCTTCTGGGGTTAAAGCTAAAGGGAATAAGGCGCGCTTCGCGCATAGCGTGGAGTGCGGCGAGGGCTTCTTGCGTCCTGCGGAGTGTGCCTAAAAGTAAACTGATGGCGGGCCCTGCGATGTCCGGTCTTCAGTGGATTACTGCTGGGGGAATAATGGCGCGCTTCGCGCGTTTG
>DBEWTR010000338.1:0-2587 GCA_048205775.1 Collinsella sp.
TCGCATCTGTGCCGAGGACGAAGTCCTGGCGGGAATTCAGGATGCGCAGAGGAAGCTTACGGCAGAAAACCCCGACAGAGTCGTGACCGTCGGCGGCAACTGTATGGCGTCGCTTGCCCTCTTCGATTACCTGCACGGGAAATACGAGAACGTTGGAATCGTCTGGATCTATGCGCATCCGAATGTATCCACGCTGAATGATGGCTACCCCAACGCTCACGCCATGGTACTTGGCAACCTTTTGGAACAGGGTGCACCGCAACTCGTTTCGCGGATGCGGCATCCGGTGTTTAAGCCGAGCGATGTCCTGCATGTCGGGCTACAGCAGCTCCACGACTATCAGGAAGTTTGCTTAAACAAGCATAGGTGTTGCGGTTTTAGCCGATGTCCTCATGGAGGAAAACGACATGCTGGGTCTGTCTGATTAAAGTCCAACAGTTTCCATGAGGCATCTAGCACGGTAAAAGCTAAAGACCCGGGAGACCCCAAACTGTCAACCATCTTTACGGGTGCAAGGGAAACGGGCAAGACAGCCCCCTCTCGCTCCTATCCGAAACGGCGCTTGAACACGGCTGGATTGCAGCGAATGTCTCCGCCATGCCCGGCATGCTCGAAGATATCATCGAGCACACAAAGGAGGCCGCAGGCCGTTACCTCTCGCAGCCCCATACACGCGTGAGCGGAGTTCAAGTTGGGCAGCGGGGCGGTTTAGCGCGCCAATATAATCAAATCGTGCACTTCCATAGCCTCTCGTCTACGTGGTGTACCGTCGTCTCCCCTTTTATCAGAGTTGGGCGATTTCAGGCACCCGAGCTGAACTCAAATTGAACTCAACGATGCCTTATCGGTCGAGGGCGTCCTAGCGAGAATATACAGAGGCGCACATTTCGCAGGGAACCTCCCATTCGTTATCATATCGGGATGCTGTCAAGGCAGCGTCAAGGCAGCGTCAATGCGTTCGACCTACACCTTCTCGCTTTTCGAGGCCTCGTCTGCAGGACCATCGGAATCGATACGGAATCGATCGGCATACCATTCATCCGAAGCAATCACCTTATGGAGCATCTGGAGATGCAGGTCGACATAGTGGCAGAACGCCTTGCCGCATTCCACGAGAGGCGCATTGTTTCTCTCGTTGGGCTCGGCTCCAAAATTAAACTCGACCTCATAGCCCTCCCCAGGCACACCCATGCTCGGCAGAACATCAATGGAGAAGTGGACGAATCCAGACGTCACCTTGTATACATCTTTTACCTTTGGATCGAACTTCTCGAGTAAGTCTTGAAGTCTTCCATCGGACATCTTCTCACCCGAGAAATCTTTCAGCTTGTTCACAGGCACACCTTGAAACACCTGCTTGAGAAAGTCATCCTGGTCTTCGGCGGCGAATAATGCGAATGTCCGCAGGCAGACTCCAACCTGTGCGCGGAGAAGCTGGGCGACGCAAACAAGATTCCTCGACTCGAGCATGGAGATGAATCCGTCTATCAGTCTCATCGCATACTCAGAGGAGGATGCCAGATATAGATCCCATTGGGTAAAGTCGCCGTTCATGAAGGGAATCACTGCATTGCGCTCGGCGACTCTCAAGGCACTCAGGCTTTGTTCTATTTTCTCAGCTTCTTGTTTGAACTGTTCGCTATCCAAAATGCCCCCAAATGCCGGCTTCTCAACAAATCAAAAAAGCAGGAGAGACAGAGATTAGGTTCCTGCTCCACTGAACCCGCGCTTCCAGTCGAGACACTCCTCCTCGAAGATCTCCCCAGAGTCCCGTCTCTCGCGCCCCTCACGGAACTGTCCATATCAGTGTAGCCAATCCAAGCACAGCCCCACCGCACGGCCCAGTCGCTTCCGGTCCTGCGTGGCCCCATGAAGGCGGAAGGGCGTGGTTGTCGTCATCGCGTTCCTTTCTCCTCATACCTTTTGGGCATGCGTCACGGGCCCCCGCGCGGCGCCGAGAGCGAATCGGCGCAGGCTTGGGGCCAGTTGCGTAGAGGTTGAGGTTCGGGTTTCGCCGGCTTACGCAGCTTGGCGGGCAGAGCGCCCGGGCTCGCTGCGCCTAGGGCGCGGCGGGATCCGCGACGCCGGAGGTGTCGATCTCGCCCAGATTGGCGAGCTGCTCGATGAGGGGGAGGCCCATCGGGTCGTCCACCTCGACGCCGCCGAGCACGATGGTGCTGTCGCGCGTGTCGATTTGGGTTGTGAACACGGCCGGGTCGAAGCCCGAAGCGATAAAGCCAATGCCCGCGAGGACAACACCCGCGGCAACGAGCCCGCCCGCCACGGCGAGGTAGATCTTCTTCACGCTGGTCATGGTACTCACTCCTTTCTACGCCGCGAGATGCGCGGCAGCGCCGCCCTTCTCGCCCTTGCCCTTCCAGAAGGGCGAGGCGGCCTTCCTCGCCCAGAGCGCCGAAAGGCGCGCAATTTGTTTTGAGGCGGCCCAAGCGCCAGCACCAACGAAGAGCGCCACGCCGACGAGGCCGAGCCCCACGCCCGCCGAGGCGAGGGCGTACGGGAAGTGGCCGATGGTGACGCCGCTTACGGCAAGCAGGAGCTCAACTACGCCCACGCCCCCGAGTGCCGC
>DBEWTR010000006.1:0-1812 GCA_048205775.1 Collinsella sp.
GGCGCGAAGGTTCAGCAGTAGCGTGAGCACAAACATTACGAGCATGCAGGCAAGGGTCAGATTGAACGCATGCACCGAGAAAAAGAAGTGGAAATTGGCAATCTGTGTCTTAAAGAGCGAGGCCGTAAAGAACGTCATGAGCTGGGAGAGTCCCATACCCAGCACAATGCCGGCGACAAAGGCCACGACCGAGACGATCACGGTCTCGAGCGCCATGATCGTGGCGACGCGCCCGCGCCCCATGCCGAGCACCTGGTACAGGCCAAACTCCTTCTTGCGGCGTTTCATGATGAAGTTATTGGCATACACCATCAAAAAGGCCATGACACCGGCCAAAAAGTACGTCAGGTCGCCGAGCATGCTGCCCATAACCTGCGCCAAGCCCTCTTCATCGATTCCGGCGATGTCGACCTGCATCGAGATGGTGTTAAAGGCATAGAAGACCGTGACGCCCAGGGTGAGCGTCAAAAGGTAGACGAGGTAGTCGCGGCCGGCGCGGCGGACGTTGCCCCAAGCGAGTTTACAGAGCATCGGAGCCCTCACCGCCCATCATGGCAACGACCTCCATAATGCGGTCGAAGAACTCTCGGCGGTCGGTGTCGCCGCGGCGCAGCTCGGTGAAGATCTTGCCGTCGCGGATAAACAGCACACGGCTCGTGTAGCTGGCGGCAAAGCTATCGTGCGTGACCATGAGCACGGTAGCGCGTAGGCGGCGGTTAAGGGCCTCCAGGCTCTCGAGCAGCAGGCGAGCGCTCTTGGAATCGAGGGCGCCGGTGGGCTCGTCGGCCATGATCATGGTGGGGTCGGTGACGAGCGCACGAGCCGCGGCAACGCGCTGCTGCTGACCGCCGGACATCTGGTAGGGATACTTGTCGAGCACCTGACTGATGGACAGGCGCGCGGCCACATCCTGCACGCGGGTCGAGATCTCTGCCGAGTTTGTGCGGGCGATGGTGAGCGGCAGGGCGATGTTCTCGCGTGCCGTGAGCGTATCGAGCAGGTTGGAGTCCTGGAAGATAAAGCCGAGCTCCTCGCGGCGGAACTGCGAAAGCTTAGCCTGCTTCATGCGTGTTACGTCCTGCCCGTTGATGCGGATCGTGCCACTTGTAGCGCTATCGATGGTCGACACGCAGTTGAGCAACGTCGACTTGCCCGAGCCCGAAGCGCCCATGATGCCAACGAATTCGCCGCGGTTGACGGTAAAACTGACGTCGTTGAGCGCGCGGGTCACGTTGCCCAGCGCTCCATATACCTTTTCGAGATGCGCGACCTCCAGTACCGGGGTCGCCATGTGCGTGGTTTGCATACCGAGTCCTTTCTTGCGATTAGTCTACGGCATCTATAGTCGCAAGAAGCCGAGTCGGCTACCATCGATATGACTTACGCTTGCCTTACCGTTGTGTAAGGTGCGGGTAGCTAGCCTGTCACGTGTTGATGTTGAGAGAGGACTCCTGTTGAAGACTGTTCATGTTGCCGCTGGGATCATTCGCAAGGAAAGATCCGACGAGCTACTGGCCGTGCAGCGCGGCTATGGCGACATGCAGGGACTTTGGGAGTTCCCCGGTGGCAAGCTCATGCGCGGCGAGACGCCCGAAGACGCCGTGCGCCGCGAGCTCATGGAAGAGCTGCAGGTAAAAGTCACCAACCTGCGCGATTTCTACACCGTTGAGTACGACTACCCCGATTTCCATCTCTCGATGGAGTGTTACTACTGCTCGCTCGCCGATGAATCCGATGAACCCCAGAAGCACGACCGCCAGCTCGATATCCGCTGGATTCCGCGCACCTCGCTTGCCACGGTTGAGTGGATGC
>DBEWTR010000029.1:0-2166 GCA_048205775.1 Collinsella sp.
CTTCACCGCTATGCCTTCTTCATTGCTGCGCATAACGAGGAAGCCGTAATTGCCAATCTCGTACGCTCCATCAAGGACCAGGACTATCCGTCCGAGCTTATCGAGGTCTTTGTCGTTGCCGACGCCTGCACCGACAACACCGCGCAGCTCGCACGCGAGGCCGGTGCCATTGTTTACGAGCGCAATGACCTGGCCCGCAAGGGCAAGAGCTGGGTCATGGACTTTGGTTTCGATCGCATTCTCAACGAGTATCCCGACACGTTTGAGGGCTACTTTATCTTCGATGCCGATAACGTCATCTCCCGCGATTACGTCTCCAAGATGAACGATGCCTTTGACCAGGGCTTCCATGTGGTCACGAGCTATCGTAACTCCAAGAATTTTGGCAGCTCGTGGATCTCGGCAGCTAATGCTACTTGGTACCTGCGCGAGGCGCGCTTTCTCAATAACGCGCGCAACATCTGCAAGACTTCTTGCGCTGTCTCTGGTTCGGGCTACCTCATCTCCGCCAGCGTTATCGAGGGCATGCACGGTTGGCAGTTCCATACGCTGACCGAGGATATTCAGTTCACCACGTTCTGCGCCATTCACGGCATTCGCATCGGTTATGCGCCTGCGGAGTTCTTTGACGAGCAACCCGTGACGTTCAAGGCATCCTGGAAGCAGCGTATGCGCTGGACCAAGGGCTTCTACCAGGTCTTTTTTACCTATGGCAAGCATCTTGTCAAATCGACGTTCCGCTATCATCGCTTTGCCGCGTACGACATGTTTATGACCATCGCTCCGGGCATGCTGCTGTCCCTGATCTCCATGCTCGCCAACGCGACGTTCCTGATCGTGGGCGGTCTTTCGCATGGTTTCTTGGCTACCGAAGTCGAGATGCAGGCGTGCGCCGCTTCGCTCATTATGACCTTCGCCATGATGTATCAGACGTTCTTTATCCTGGCGCTGCTCACGACTATCTTTGAGTACAAGCACATTCACTGCGCGCAAAAGTGGCGTCTGGTGACTAACCTGTTTACCTTCCCGATTTTTATGTTCAGCTATATCCCCATCACGGTGGCCGCGCTGTTCCTGAAGGTCGACTGGGTGCCGACGCAGCACGCCGTCAACGTTACCCTTGACGAGGTCATGCAAGGCGCCAAATAACCACCTCCAAAACCTCCGCAAAGGGGACAGGCACCTTTGTGGTGGTTTTTGCTTTTGCGATGCAGCTCGAGGAGGCGTCCGATGGTCTATATCCCGTTTTGGATTTGCATCTTTGCCGGCATGGCAATTGATGCCCGAGAGCGACGGTTTCCCAATGGGCTTGCCGGCGCATGTGCCGTGGCGGCGTTGGCGGGTGTTTGGCTCGACCTCGGTTTGAACACAGCGCTTGACCACGCGGGTCTTGCCGTCATTGTGTATCTTGCTCTCGTGCTGACTGAGTCCCTCTGGCGTCGTCTTCGCCAAATCCCGGGCATCGGCATGGGGGATGCCAAGGCGCTCTTCGCGCTTTGCACGCTCGACCCTATGGGTGGCATCGTGGCATTTGCCGTCGCACTCCTGGTCCTTGCCCTCTTCTGCCTCTTCACAAAATCGCGCTCCCTGCCATTGCTCCCGTTTTTAGTGCCGATTTTTGCCATAATCGAGGTCGTGGGCTGCACTTTGTAACCGATTGCGCATCCTTCTTAAGGAGCATGCCATGGAATCTAATCAAGAAACGGCCGTCATTAAGGCGCGCATGGACCGTATTCCCTCAGCGTTGTCGCCCGAGCTTGTCGAGCGCATTGCCGCCGATCGTGCTTCGGGCTATGTCAACCCGTATCGTTGCAACGATGATCAGGTCATTCGTCGTATTAATCGCACTACCGACAAAGGCACGCTTATGCGTCCGGCGTTTATGCGCGATACCGAAAAGATACTTCATCTTCCGGCTTACACCCGGTATGCGGGCAAAACGCAGGTCTTTAGCTTTCGTAGCAATGACGATCTGTCACGCCGCGGTTTGCACGTGCAGCTTGTCTCGCGCATTGCGCGCGATATCGGTCGCGCCCTGGGGCTCAATTGCGATCTGATCGAGGCGATTGGCCTGGGCCACGACTTGGGACACACGCCTTTCGGCCATTCCGGCGAGCGCTTCCTCAACGATATCTATCACGAGCGTACGGGGCGTTATTTTTTCCA
>DBEWTR010000035.1:0-2500 GCA_048205775.1 Collinsella sp.
GGCGTCGTTTGCGGGCATGGGCATGGCACTCATCGCCCTCGACTGCCCCGGCCAAGGAGGTCCCTCCGAGGACATTGGCGGATTTGAGGGCACAACGGTTGCGGGCCATATCGTCGCCGGTATCGACGGCGACCCGGCCAACCTCTACTATGTCCGCTTGCACCAAGATATTCGCATCCTGTGCCGCATCGTTCGCGAGCTCGAGGGCATCGATCTTGCCCGTGTGTTTGTGAACGGCGCGTCGCAGGGCGGCGGTTTGGGCATTGCGACCTGCGCACTTAACAGCGAGCTTATCAATCGCGCCGCCATCCTCTATCCCTTCCTGTCAGATTTCCGCCTGGTCTGGGATTTGGATGCCGACGACATTGCCTACGAGGGCCTGCGCTATTGGTCTCGCTGGTTTGACGAGGACTCGACTCGTATTGACGAAGCCTATGCCAAGCTGGCGTACTTCGATTCCAAGAACTTTGCCCCCATGGTCAAATGCCCTGTGCTGTTTGGCACAGGCACAGCCGATATTGTCTGTCCGCCAGCGACGCAGTTTGCGGTCTATAACAACCTGACCTGTGAAAAGCGTCATGAGTTCTTTGAAGGCTTTGGCCACGAGGAGATTCAGGATTTTGACGATCTGATCATTCCGTTTTTCTGCAAGGGAGGGGAGGCTCATGTCTAAGTGCGAGAGCAATGTCAATGAGCTGATTGTCCCCGGGCTCGTGGGAATTCCTGGAACGGTTTCGTCAAGGCTCGCAGAATATCGGGACTGGCGCGGTGATGTCCAAGCAGATGTTTCTGATTTAGAGACATGCGCTTCGAATCTTGAGATTCAAGGCCTGGCCATTACGGCGATTGATTTTGTTAACCCCTGCGCCCGTTACTCGGAGGTTTCCTTTGAGCTCGGTGACGATGCGATTCACGCTCGTTTGATCGAGCCTGTCGGTCGTGCCCGAGTATCTGAGCGCGTGCCGCTGTGCCTGATGTTCCACGACATCGATCGGCCTGTGCGCGGCTGGCATCACATGACGAGATTTGCCGCCATGGGGTATGCCGTCCTCGCGCTGGATGACGATGTTGCTGGTGCGGACGACCTGCGGCGGGGGATTTCTTCGCCCGCTTTTGTCGAGCGCGTCCGTTGGGGTTGCGCGCTGGCAAAGGTGGCGCGCAATCTTGATGGCATGGACCCCGACCGCATCTTTGCATGGGGCGAGGGTCTTGGCGGCGGAGTCGCGCTGGCGGTTTCTGCTCTGGACGAGCGGGGCCTCGCCTGCACGGCGGTTGCCAATCCGCTTCCTGGCGGCCTCGAGGCGCTGTCGTCTCGGGTGCGCGGATCGGTGCTCATGGGCACATCGCTTATGGATACCGTGAGCGATCCCAAGGATCAGTTTGCCGTATTCAACGGTCTTGAGTGTGACCGGAGGCATATCATCTATGCAAAATACGCTCACGAGCGCATCAATGCGTTCGAAAACGAAGTCGTCGACTTTTTTAACCAAACGTTCTACCCGTGTTCTTTGGCCTAGACGGCCTGGACACTGCCAACAAGAGTGGGTGGCATAGGGCCGCCCGCCAGACAGCTAAGGAGATTCTTGTGGCAACTCAGAAATTCACCGGCGTTATCCCTCCCGTCGTTGTTCCCGATACCGAAGATCACCAGCTCGACGTTGCCTCCTTTGAGCGCAGCATCAACCGCATGATCGATGCCGGCGTCGATGGCCTGTTCTTCTTGGGATCCTCGGGCGAGGTCGTCTTCTCCACCGACGAGCGCCGTCGCCAGATTATCGCCGAGGCCGTTCGTATCGTCGACCACCGTGTGCCTGTTCTGGTCGGCATCATCGATACCGAGACCGAGCGCATGATCGAGCACGGCAAGGTCGCCCAGGAGCTGGGCGCCGATGCCCTCGTCGCCACCTGCCCGTTCTATGCCCTGCAGGGCATGACCGAGGTCGAGGAGCACTTCCGCATCCTGCACGAGGAGCTCGACCTGCCCATCTTTGCCTATGACATTCCCGTCTGCGTTCACACCAAGCTCCCCTGGAAGCTCCTTGCCAAGCTCGGCGCCGAGGGCGTTCTGGCCGGCGTCAAGGATTCCTCGGGTGATGACATCTCGTTCCGCTACCTCGTTCAGGAGAACGAAAAGAACGGCCATCCGATGAGCATTCTCACCGGCCACGAGGTTGTTGTCGACGGCGCCTACCTCGGTGGCGCCGACGGTTCCGTCCCGGGTCTCGCCAACGTTGAGCCCGAGGGCTACGTGCGTCAGTGGAAGGCCGCTCAGGCTGGTGACTGGGCTACCGTCAAGGCCGAGCAGGATCGCCTCAATGAGATTTCGCACATCTGGGATGTCACCTCGGGCGTCCAGGGTTATGCCGGTGGCGTCGGCGCCTTCAAGACCGCTATGAACCTCATGGGTATCTTCGACAGCCCGACCATGCCGCGCCCGGTGAAGGCCATGACCGGCGAGAACGTCGAGGCTATTAAGAAGGTCCTCCAGGACAACGGTCTC
>DBEWTR010000041.1:0-2064 GCA_048205775.1 Collinsella sp.
GTCCGACCAGGGCCACGAAGCCGCTGCGAAAACCGGGCTCCCCGTCACCAAAGCCCATAGAACCGACGTCCTCGTCGCACAGGGCGTCGAGCTCCTCATCGCTCATGCCCTCAAACGGGTCGAACTCCACGACTTCCTCGAGCTCCTCGGTATCCACCGCGTCCAGGGACTCGTCGTCCAAAATCTCATCGGTAGGCTGCATATTGTCGGACATGGGAATCCCTTTCTAAATAAAGCCGAGCGCGTGGGCAAATACCAGCACGCCCACAATCGCGGCAGTGATGGAAAGAACGTATACAGAGGCGGCGGCGATGTCCTTCGCACGCTTGGCCAGCGGATGGAGCTCCTGGGTCGCCAGGTCGACGATGGCCTCCATAGCGGTGTTGCACAGCTCGCCGTGAATCACCAAGCCACAACAGATGATAATCGTGGCCCACTCGGCAATGTCGAGGCCCACGATACAGCCGGCAATGACGGTGCACACGCCCGCAACGAGCATGACCTTAATGTTGCGCTCGGTCTTGACGGCGGTGACGAAGCCCTCCATGGCGTAGGAAAACGACTTAAAGAAGGACGGATGGTCCTTGTTCGATCCGGGAATCATAGACGGCTCCTAGTCGTGGGCGTGGTTGGTGATGGGGCCGACGTGGACTAGCTTAGGGTCCTCGCCGCGCTCGAGCGACAGATCGCGCAGGATGGCGTCCTCGCGGGCCTCCATGACCTCGGCCTCGTCGTCCTCGATGTGGTCATAGCCCAGCAGGTGCAGCATTCCGTGTACGAGCATCAGACGGCACTCGTCAGCGGGGCTATTGCCAAAACCGGGGCCCTGACGGGCAATAACCTGCGGGGCCAAGATAATATCGCCGAGCTCGAGCGTCTCATCGGCGGGAATGTCATCGTCAAAGGCCGAATCGCACTCAAACGAGAGCACATCGGTGGTGCGGTCGATACCGCGCCACTCGTGGTTGAGCTCGTGCATCTCGTCCTCGTCGACATACGAAAGGGAAATCTCGACTTCACGCTCAACGCCCTCGGCGGCAAGCACAACCTCGCAGATGTGCTCCACCTCCTGCGCGTCGAGCAGCGTATCGAGCTCGGCATCGTTGCTGATCAATACACTCAACGGGACTCCTTTCGGTCACGTACGCGCTTCTCGCGCACATCATCATAAGTATCGTATGCCTCGACGATACGTCCCACCAAGGCATGGCGCACCACGTCGGCACGCTCGAGGTGCGAAAATGCGACATCATCGACACGGCCCAAAATCTTCTCGACATCCGCCAAGCCACCACGACGACCCACCAGGTCGCGCTGGCTCAGGTCGCCGGTAATCACGAACTTGGAGTTGAAGCCCAGGCGCGTCAGGAACATCTTCATCTGCTCGGGCGTGGTATTTTGCGCCTCGTCGAGCACCACGAAGGCATCACTCAGCGTGCGGCCGCGCATGTAGGCAAGCGGGGCGATCTCAATCACGCCGCGCTCCATAAGCTCATCGGTGCGCTCGCGATCCATCATGTCAAAAAGAGCGTCGTAAAGCGGACGCATGTAGGGATCGATCTTTTCCTCGAGGGTGCCGGGCAAAAAGCCCAGATTCTCCCCCGCCTCGACAACCGGACGCGTCAAGATCAGACGGCCCACCTCGTGACGCTTGAGCGCGGCAACGGCGAGCGCCATGGCCAGATAGGTCTTACCGGTACCGGCAGGACCCAAGCCAAACGTGATGGTATGCGAGCGGATGGCATCCACATAGCGCATTTGCCCGAGCGTCTTGGGGCGAATGACGCGGCCGCGATACGAAAGCAGCACGTCATCGCGAAGCGACGTAGCCTCGTGCTCACCGTCGCGCAAGACGGCCAGGCAGCGAGAGACATCGTCGGCAGACAGCGTGCGCCCGGCGGCCGCCTCGCGAAAAGCGTGCTCGAAAAAGCGCGCCACGAGTTCGACCTCGTCCGGGTCGCCGCTCACGGAGATGCTATCGCCACGGGCGACCACATGAGCGCGAACCAAGCTCTCGAGCGCACGAAGGACGCCGTCGCCGGCGCCCAAAACGCGCGAGGGATC
>DBEWTR010000042.1:0-3292 GCA_048205775.1 Collinsella sp.
TGCGCGGCGGCAAGCACTCCGAGGGCGAGGCTGCGATCGTGGCCGACCTCGAGGCCATGGGCTGCGGTCGTCGCAAGGTCGAGTTCCGTCTGCGCGACTGGCTCATTTCCCGTCAGCGCTATTGGGGCAACCCCATCCCGGCCATCCACTGCGAGCACTGCGGTATCGTGCCCGTGCCCGAGGATCAGCTGCCGGTGACGCTGCCCGAGAACCTGGACCTGGGCGCCGGCGAAACCCTTGCCGAGTGCAAGGACTTCTACGAGACCACCTGCCCGGTCTGCGGTCGCCCGGCCAAGCGCGAGACCGATACCATGGATACCTTTACCTGCTCCAGCTGGTATTACCTGCGCTATACCGACCCGCACAACACCGAGCTGCCCTTCTCCCGCGAGGCGGCAGACCGTTGGATGCCCGTCGATAACTACATCGGCGGCATCGAGCACGCTATTTTGCACCTGCTCTACAGCCGCTTCTTTACCAAGGCACTGCGCGACCTGGGCCTGCTGAGCGTCGACGAGCCCTTCACCAACCTGCTGTGCCAGGGCATGGTCAAGGACGAGAACGGCGACACCATGTCCAAGTCCAAGGGCAATGTGGTGCCCCCGAGCTCGGTCATCGAACCTTACGGCGCCGACACCATGCGTCTGGCGATCTTGTTTATCGCCCCGCCCGAGAAGGACTTCGACTGGGATCCCAAGGCCGTTGAGGGCGCCAACCGCTTCATCAAGCGCGCCTGGCGTATCGTTTGGCAGCTCGTCCAGTCCGGCGACGCCAACGTGGCCTTCGACAAGTCCGCGCTCGACGAGGTTGCGATGAAGCTCTATCGCGAGCGTCACCGCACCATCGCCAAGTGCACCGAGGACTTCGACCGCGGCCAGTTCAACACCGCCATCTCGGCCGTCATGGAGCTCGTCAACGCGGCGAGCGCCTACCTCAACGCCACCGAGGGTACCGCCCGCGACAAGGCGCTGTGCTACGGCGTGGCTAAGGATATCGTGAGCGTCCTTGCCCCCATCTGCCCGTTCTGGGCCGACGAGCTGTGGCACGAGGCCCTCGGCTGCGATGGCAACGCCTACACCGCTGCCTGGCCCGAGTTCGACCTGGCCGAGTCCGTTGAGGACACGGTGCAGATTGTGGTTCAGGTGCTCGGTAAGGTCCGCGGTCGTGTTGACGTTGCCCGCGATGCCTCCAATGAGGACATGCAGGCTGCCGCCGAGAAGGCCGTTGCCAAGTGGCTTGAGGGCAAGACGGTCGTCAAGGCCATCTGCGTGCCTGGCAAGCTGGTCAACCTGGTGGTCAAGTAAGCACTGCGCGTAAAGCTGACATGCAATAAACGAGGGACGGTCCGGTTGGGTCGTCCCTCGTTTTGTGTTGTATGTCCTGCCTAGTCAGTGCGTCGCACCGTCTTCTATGGGATGTGTACCAGGTCCCTAAAGTAAACGTTGCCCGTTGCCTCTTCGAACATCCAAATGTTGAGGTAGATGTCGTTGAGGTCGTTGTTCACATCAAAGTCCGGATCGTCGAAGGTGCCCACAAAGGTGAGCATGGCGCGCGTTTCCTCGCCCGCTGCGACCTGCTGGCGCATGCGCACGTCGCGGACCTTACCGTTGACGTAGGCATAGGAGTCCACATCGCCAAACATCATGTCGACACCGGTGTTGTTGGACACCGTAAAGACGAGCGCAGCGTCCCCGTAGCCGTCGGTGTCCTTGCCCACGCAGGTAACATGGACGTTCTCGTCCGCCTCCAGGTCGATGGGGAACTGTTCTTGGGGGTCGGAGCCCAGGCCCTGGGGATCGACGATGTCTTCGTTTATTTTGTCGAAGCTCTCCGATGGCGTCGTTTTCTCGATGGCTTTGGTGCTGCCAGGGTTCGGTTCGCATGTTCCGGTTTTGCCATTCGTGTTGCCGCAGCCCAAGAGGGCCAACGAGCACGTTGCAATGGCGAGTGCAGTTATGCAGGGGGTGCCTAGACGTTTCATGTGTGCCTCCTTGCCGTAGAGGATTTGGAAAGGTTCGTCGTTGCGCGACTTGCTGGCTGGCTTGTTGCAGAATGCCCCTTAGCGTAAGTCTGATCGATAGGGGCTCGGGGAGGAATGCCCTTGGGGTCCGAACGGGCCTGTGGAATGGGACGCATGGCCCGTTTTGGGGCTGTTGAGGGTGCGCCGCATGGGGTTCCTCGGCCAATTGTCCTATTCTTGTGGAGAAGCTGTGCGCACGCTGACCTGCAGATTCGTACTGTGCTTGCACGTTTCCGCAGCTATTGGTATAGTTTGCTTGCAAATGATGTTGTAATTGAAAGAAGTGGGGTTTCGGCCCCGCTTCTTTTTTGTATGGATGGAGGTGCCGCAATGGTCAAGACCAAGACCGAGCAGGCGATCATCAACGCGCTCGAGGCCGTCGCTCCCCAGCACGATGTCGACATCGTCGACGTCGAGCTCGTGGGTGCCACCAAGGCCCCCTGCGTGCGCGTGCGTATCGAGGGTGCCGAGGGTCAGAGCCTGTCGCTCAACGACGTCACGGCCAACACCAAGTGGGTCGGCGATGTGATTGAGGAGCTCGACCCCATCTCTTCGAGCTATACGCTCGAGGTGTCGAGCCCTGGCATGGCGCGCCCGCTGCGCCGCCCGTGCGACTTTGCCCGCTTTGTGGGCGAGAACTGTGAGCTCACCTCCACCGCCACCGAGGGCCGTCGCAAGTACGCCGGCAAGATTGCCGCCGCCACCGAGGCGAACGTGACCCTCGAGCTCGAGGACGGCGAGTCCGTCACCCTCGATTTCTCTGATGTTAAAAAGTGCAAGTTGAAGCCCACCTACGACTTCAAGCCCGCGAAGGAAGGAAAGTAAGATGGCAGCATCCGACATGATGTCCGCCCTGATGGAGCTTTGCCAGGAGAAGCACATCGACCAGCTCTACCTGATCGACCGCCTGGAGCAGTCGCTCGCCAAGAGCTATGCCGAGATCCTGCATCTTGAGTGGGGCGCCAAGGTGACCATCGACCGCACCACCGGCAAGATCTACGTCTACCGCCTGGAGCCGATCGACGATTCCATGGACGAGGAGGGCAACTTCACCGAGTTCGAGGAGATCGACGTCACCCCCAAGAACACGAGCCGCATCGCCGCCCAGCACGCCAAGGCCGAGATCAACGCCATCGTGCGCAACTCCGCCCGCGAGCAGATCTACGAGGAGTTCTCCGGCCGCATCGGTGACCTCATCAGCGGTACCGTGCTGCAGTCCACGCCCGACTTCACGATCGTCAAGATTCGCGAGGGCGTTGAGGCCGAGCTTCC
>DBEWTR010000043.1:0-2466 GCA_048205775.1 Collinsella sp.
CGCGAGCGACGGCTTGAAGGTCAAGGTCGGGTGCCTGGGAAAGCCGACACAACAGAGAGGAACACCCATGCGTTACACGATCAAGACTTCCGGCCTTATGTGCGGCCACTGCGACGCTACTGTCGAGACGGCACTGCTCAACGTTGCCGGCGTGACCGACGCCGACGCCGATCACGAGACCCAGACCGTCCAGGTGGAGTGCGCCGACACCGTGACCGCTGAGCAGCTCGCTGCCGCCGTCGAGGGCGCCGGCGAGAAGTTCCACGCCCAGTCCGTAACCGCCGCGTAACGACCCACGCGCACCCCGACCAGAAACGAGGACCCGCCATGATGGCAGACCACAAATCGGTGACCCGCATGCTCAAGACGGCACGCGGCCAGATCGACGGCATCCTGCGGATGGTCGATGAGGACCGCTATTGCGTCGATATCTCCACGCAGCTCATGGCCACACAGGCGCTCCTCGCGCGCATTAACGCCGACGTGCTCAAGGCGCATATCGAAGGCTGCGTGACTTCGGCAATCGAATCGGGCGACGAAGACCTCAAAGCCGCCAAACTCGCCGAAATCGAACGCGTCGTCGACAAACTCTCCAAGTAATTGGGGCATTGGGGACAGGTACGTTTGCACCACATTGGTGCAGATTAACCTGTCCCCCTTGCTCTAAATCGGGTATAAAGGCGTGCAGCATATCGAACGAAAGGCAATTTGCATGAATGACTTTATGAAGGGTCGCAATGGTGCCGATGAACTCACCATCGTGATGGGTTTTGCCGGCATCGTCATCGCGATGATCGGATCGATAGCCCGCATCCAGTGGCTCAGCTGGATTGCCATCGCCGTAATCGTGATTGGCGTGCTGCGCGGCCTGTCCAAAAATATCGACGCACGTCGCAAGGAGAACGAGGCCTTTGTCGCCGCGACTGCAAACGTACCCGGCTTGGGCAAGTTTGTAGCTAGCTTGGGCGGCGGAGCTGCAGCGGCCAACGCCTCGCGCGCAGCCGGTACTAGCAAGGAAGACTTTGAACGTGCCAAGCGCACAGCCAAGAAGATGTGGAAGGGCCGCAAGACCACGGCCTATCTCAAGTGCCCCAACTGCGGCCAGATGCTCTCCGTTCCCAAGGGCAAGGGCAAGATTCGCGTCACCTGCCCCAAGTGCCACGCCAAGATGGAAACCCGCTCCTAGCACTCGCACGCGGGACAATTAATCAGGTTTGTTTGTCCCAAATCTTAAGTGTTTGTTCGATAAAAAAGCCGAGGCCTCGTGTTGAGACCTCGGCTTTTTGTATGCGGCAACGGAGCTGTCCCTTTGTCTCGTCTACGCCACACCGTCGCGGGCCAGCTCCTCGGCAAGCGCTTCGGCAGGCATGGCCATAATCGCGTCGAGCTCGGCGTCCACCTCGGGAATACGCTTCACCTTGAGCTTGCGCACCAGATCACCGCGACACATCACGTGCGTCGGCTCACGCAGTGCGCACAGATCATCGAGCGGGTTCTTGCGCGTCACCAGGATATCGGCCGCCTTGCCACACTCGATTGTTCCGGTCTCGCCACCCAGGCCCAGTAGCTCGGCATTGACCTGCGTAGCCGTATGCAGTGCGAAGGCGTTGCTCACGCCCACGTACTTGGCAAAGTAAGCCACCTCGCGCCACATGTCGTACTGCGTCACGAACGGGCAGCTCGAGTCCGTGCCCAGGCCCACCTTAACGCCGGCTTCCAGCGCCGCGCGAGCGCTCTCGATAATGCCCGAGCACACGATGTCACCGTTCTTCTTTTGCGTGTCGGTCGAATGGGTCTTTTCCGGATCGAGCAGTACAAACGGCAGTGCGGGGCTGATTGTGCAGGTCACGCTCGGCGCGCGTCCCTCGAGCTGTGTTCCCGCGGCGCCGCGGTACAGCTCCAGGATCTCGGGGGTCATCGGAGCGCCGTGCTCGATTGTGTCGACGCCGGCCTGAAGCGCGGCCTTCACACCTTCGGTGCTCTCGACATGGGCCATGACCGGAAGGCCAACCTCGTGCGCCGCCTTGCACGCCGCCGCGGCGACATCGACCGGCATGCGCAGCACGCCCGGCTCGCCCACCTCGGTCGCATCGAACACGCCACCCGTCACGAACAGCTTGATGACGTCGGCGCCGCGCGCATACAGGTCGCGCACCTGTTCGGCCGCCTCTGCGGGAGTATTGGCCACCTGCGCAAAGAGGCCCGCACCGTGGCCACCCGGCACCGTGACACCCGTTCCCGGTGCCACCAGACGCGGACCCTGATACTTGCCGGCGTCGATGGCGTTGCGCACGGCGATGTCGGCAAACAACGGGTCGCCTGCACCGCGCACCGTGGTCACGCCGCTTGCCAGCTGCTGCTGAGCGCTGCTCTTGAGGATATGGCGCACGATGGCGCGGCCCACGGGATTGTCGAGCTTCTTCATCAGCGCGCCCGCATCGCCCGCCGAAACCGGCTTGCCCGAAC
>DBEWTR010000048.1:0-3343 GCA_048205775.1 Collinsella sp.
CCGCGCGCTTCAGACGGGCAGCGCGAACGTTCTTCTTAGCAGTAGCCATCTATCTAGCGCTCCTTATTTCTTCTTCTTAGCACCGATCTGACGCTTCGGGCCCTTGCGGGTACGAGCGTTAGTGTGGGTGCGCTGGCCGCGGACCGGGAGGCCCTTGCGGTGACGAAGGCCGCGGTTGCAGCCGATGTCCATAAGGCGCTTGACGTTCTGGTTGCGCTCACGGCGGAGGTCGCCCTCAACCATGATCTGGTTCTTATCGATATAATCGCGGATGGCGTTAACCTCATCCTCGGTGAGGTCCTTAACGCGCGTATCCACGTTAACGTTGCACTCGACGCAGATCTTCGTCGCAGTGGTGCGGCCGATGCCGTAAATGTAGGTCAGACCGATCTCAACGCGCTTCTCACGCGGGAGGTCGACACCATTAATACGGGCCAACGTAGTCTCCTCTCTTAACCCTGACGCTGCTTATGACGGGGGTTCTCGCAAATGACGAGGACCTTGCCATGGCGCCTAATGATTTTGCACTTATCGCACATCTTCTTGACCGAAGGACGTACCTTCATCGTTCTTCCTTTCGGTAGCGCTCAAACTACTTCCCTACTATCTACTCGCCCAGCCGCAGGCGTTTAAAACTATGGCTGGTCTTCACACACAATCCGACCGTAGGTTGAGCTAAGCCTGCAGCCGGAAATGGAGTGCGTGTATGCGTGCCGCTATTTATAGCGATAGGTGATGCGGCCGCGGGTCAGGTCGTACGGGGAAAGCTCCACGACAACCCTGTCACCGGGGAGAATGCGGATGTAATTCATTCGGATCTTGCCAGAAATGTTGCACAGAACCGAATGACCGTTCTCGAGCTCAACCTTAAACATGGCGTTGGGCAACGGTTCCTTTACCGTACCCTCGAGCTCAATTGCGTCTTCCTTCTTCACAAGCAATCATCTTTCTCTAGAAAACGACAGCGATTGAGTATTTTACAACACGTATGCACGCATCGTAATAACTTCGTAATGGCTCCACAACTAAATGGAACTTGTTACATTTCTCCGCCTTGGAGGGAGCACCAAGCACCTTGGGCATCCGTGGTGAGAATCACCGGACCGTCATTGGTAATGGCGACGGTGTTCTCATAGTGCGCGGCGGGCAGGTGGTCGTTGGTCGTAACAATCCAACCGTCGGAGCCCGTGCTCACATGGTTGGAACCCATCGTAACCATCGGCTCGATGGCAATGACCATGCCGGCCTGGAGGCGAACGCCCCTCCCCTTCTTTCCATAGTTAGGAACGTTGGGGTCCTCGTGCATCACGCGGCCAATGCCATGGCCCACATAATCGCGAAGCACGCCGTAACCGTGAGACTCGGCGAGGGACTGAACGGCATAACCGACGTCCCCGATATGGTTACCGGGAACAGCCTGCTCGATGGCAGCCTTAAGGCAATCGCGCGTGACCTCGCACAAAGCCTTGGCTTCGGGCGTGGGGGTGCCGACGAAAAACGTCCAAGCGTTATCGCCGACCCAACCGTCGACAACGGCTCCCGTATCGATGGAGATGATATCGCCATCGCGCAGGATCATGTCGGGGTTGGGAATACCGTGGACCACGGCATCGTTGATCGATGCGCAAATGGTCCCCGGGAACCCGCCGTAACCCTTAAAGGCCGGGGTGCCGCCATGCATGCGGATAATCTGCTCCGCGAGCTGATCGAGCTCAAAGGTGGAAACGCCGGGGCGCACCATGGCTCCAACGTGGCGGAGCGCCAGCTTAGATAGCGCTCCGGCCTTCTTCATCTGCTCGATTTGCGTTGCAGACTTAATCTTGATCATAGACCGAGAGCCTCTTTGACATCCCCGTACACGGTCTCGCGAGCCTGGTCACCGTTGACCGACTTGAGCAGACCCTGGCCACGATAGTAGTCGACGAGCGGGCTCGTGGACTTCTCGTAGACGTCGAGACGGTTCTTGATGGTCTCGGGCTTGTCGTCGTCGCGCTGATACATCTCGCCGCCACACTTGGGGCAGGTAGCATCGGCAGCGGTGCCGGTGTAACCGCATGCGCGGCAGGTGCGACGCGATGACAGACGATCGATAATGACCTCGGGGGCCACATCGACCAGAAGGGCGCAGTCGATCTCGCGACCCATGGCGGAGAGCTCGGAATCGAGCGTCACAGCCTGGGCGGTGTTGCGCGGGAAGCCGTCGAGGATGAAGCCCTGCTGGGCGTCATCGGCGGCAAGGCGCTCCTTGACAAGGTCGATCACGAGCTGGTCGGGAACGAGCTCGCCAGCGTCCATGTACTTCTTAGCCTGAATACCAAGCTCGGTGCCACCCTTGACGGCAGCACGCAGCAGGTCGCCCGTGGAAATATGGGCGACGCCAAACTCGGCGACGAGCTCCTGTGCAACGGTGCCCTTACCGGCACCCGGAGCTCCGAGCAATACGAGGTTCATGAGCAATCCTCCTCTAGCCTATTTAAAGAATCCATCGTAATCATACATCTTGATCTGGCCTTCGAGCTTATCGACCGTGTCGAGCACGACGCCGACCATGATGAGGATGGACGTGCCGCCAAATGCCTGGATCAGATGGTTACCCGTGAAGGAGAAGATGATCGAAGGCACGATGGCGATGAGCGCCAAAAAGACAGCGCTGGGAAGCGTGATCTTGTTGAGCGCGTTCTTGATGTAGGCCGCGGTAGCCCTACCCGGACGGACGCCCGGAATAAAGCCGCCCTGCTTCTTAAGGTTATCGGCCGTGTCATCGGGGTTGAACACCATGGAGGTGTAGAAGTACGCGAAGAACACGATGAGGACAACGTTAAGCACCCAGTTGAGCCAACCGGTCGAAAGCGCGGAGGCAACTGCCTGAATCCAGCCGATGCCGGGGAAGAACACGGCAATCTGAGCCGGGAAGTACAGCAGCGCCGAAGCGAAGATGATCGGCACGACACCCGCGGTGTTGACCTTGATGGGCAGGTAGGTGGTCTGGCCACCCATCATGCGACGGCCCACGACGCGCTTAGCGTAGGAGACCGGGATGCGGCGCTGGCCGCGCTCAAGGAAAACAATCAGCGGGATAACCAGCAGGATGATGGCGCAGATGATCACCATGGTGATGATGCCACCGGCATTGCCCTCGGTGCTGGAGAAGATAGCCTGCGGCAGACCGGCCATGATGTTCGCGAAGATGATCAGCGACATGCCATTGCCGATACCGCGCTGGGTGATGAGCTCACCAATCCACATGATCAGCATGGCGCCCGCGGTGAGCGTACCGACGATCATGAGGTCGAAGATGATCTCGGGAGCGCCGGCGCCATTGAAGCTGATGCCGAAGCTCTTA
>DBEWTR010000049.1:0-1683 GCA_048205775.1 Collinsella sp.
CATCCATGGCATCTCCCTTTTGCATGTGCTGCCTCCCGAAAACAAGCGCGGAACCCAGCAACCCGGATCCCGCGCGGTCAATTGCCTATATTGAGTATACCGCCCCGAGCGGATACGAGGCCTGTCTTACGCCTCAAGTGCAGCCTTGAACCAACTCGTAATACTCGTGGGGTGCGTGATGGCGGTGCCGACGACAACGGCCCAGGCGCCAGCATCGATCGCGGCGCGAGCCTCCTCGGGCGTATGCACGCGACCCTCGCAAATGATAGGAAGGCCGGGGAATTCCTCAGTCGCCTGACGCAGGAGCGGCAGGTCGGGGCCATCGGCCATGGTGCAGTCGATGGCGGCGACGCCGTGAGAAAGCGTGGTGGATACCAGGTCAAAGCCCATATCAACAGCACGGCGAATATCCTCGATGGTGGCACAATCCGCCATCAGGAGCACACCCTCCTCGTGCAGCGGGCGGAAGGTATCCTCGACCGTCTTGCCATCGGGGCGCGGACGATCGGTGGCGTCGATCGCCACGATATCGGCACCGGCAGCAACGCAGGCGCGAGCGTGACGCAGCGTCGGCGTGATGTAAACGCCCTCGTGCCCATCCTTCCACAGGCCGATGACGGGAACCTCACAGCGACCCTTAATGGCGGCAATGTCGGCAAGGCCCTGGCAGCGAATGGCGGCGGCGCCGCCGAGCTCGCAAGCGCGAGACATTTGCGCCATGGTCTCGGGCGTACGAAGCGGCTCGCCCATATACGCCTGAACGCTCACGACGAGCTTGCCCTTCAGGGATTGAATCAAAGGATCGACGGTCATAAGGCTGCAACCTTTCTTAGAACAGCCTCCCGAGGCCTGTTGTCTCGGGAGGCTCCTACAGCAGATACTTTTACTTCAACGAGGCAAGAAGATGCTCGGCGGCACCGATGAGCGGAGCATCGCCCTCCAGAGAACCGATGAGGATCGGCGTGTCCTGAAGCGGATCGAGCGCCTGGCTGGCATAGCCCTCGTGCACCGAATCCTTCCACGTCTGCGAACGCCAATCGGGACCTTGGTGAATCACGCCGCCCGAAAGCACGATGACCTCAGGGTCCAGGATGTTAGCGAGCGAGCCCAAGCTGGCCCCCAGCGCAAAGCCGGCGTCATGGATGACCTCGGTCGCCTTTGCGTCGCCCGCACGGCACAGATCGTTCACATCGCGACCGACCGAAGGACGGCTGGGGTCGACGCGGCCAAAACGCTCATCGTACATTCGACCAATGGAAGTGCCCGAAGCAACCGACTCCAGATGGCCGGAACGCCCGCAGGCGCAGGGAATGCCGGCGGCAGCCGAGCACTCGATGTGGCCCATATGGCCGGCAGCACCATGGAAACCCTGCATCACGCGGCCGTTCTCGACATATGCGCCGCCGATGCCCGTACCGATGCCAAGACACAAGACGGAGAACTTGCCCTTGCCGACGCCCCAGTGGGCCTCGCCCAGAGCATGAGCCTGCACGTCGCCTACAACGGCAACGGGAAGACCGAGGTCCTCGCGCAGGCGCGGCCCCAACTGAACGCCGGACCAGCCGGGCATGATCTCGTTGGCATACGCGATGGCGCCCGTCTTGGGATCGACGACGCCGGCGGCACCGATACCGACGCCAAGGACCTCGACATCGGGATTCGCCTCGAGAGCAGCCTTGATGG
>DBEWTR010000084.1:0-16295 GCA_048205775.1 Collinsella sp.
CAGAATGTTATTCGAGACGACTATTATCCCCGTCTTTCCCTAAATGCAACGAGGCGCTTTGCCGGCAACACACATTACCAGCAAAGCGCCCTAAAAAGCTAACGTTATGCCCGAACCTACTCGAAGCTCAGCTGCTCCAGACGATCAAAGACCGTGTCGATACGGGTGAGGAAGTCCCACGGATCAAAGATCTCGTCGAGCTTCTCCTGACTGACGGTGCAGCGCGGGTCGGCCTCGAGACGCTCCTTAAAGGTGGGGCCGGAGACACAATCCTGTACCTCGTGCCAGGTTGCCATAGCGTTCTCCTGCACAATGGCGTACGCGTCCTCGCGGGTGATGCCCGTGTCGACGAGGGCGAGCAGTACCTTGGAAGAGAAGATGAGGCCGCGGGTCTTATTGAGGTTGGCCATCATGCGGGCGGGATACAGCTGCAGGCCGTCGATAACGCGGATGAGGCACTGGAACATGTGGTCGAGGGCGATGAAGCTGTCGGCCTGGGCGACGCGCTCGGCAGAGGAGTGCGAAATGTCACGCTCGTGCCACAGGGCGACGTTGTCGAAGGCAACCTGCGCGTTGGCCTTCACGACGCGCGACAGGCCGCAGACCTTCTCCATGGTGATGGGGTTGCGCTTGTGCGGCATGGCGGAGCTGCCCTTTTGACCCTTACGGAACGGTTCCTCGGCCTCGAGTGTATCGGTCTTCTGCAGATTGCGAACCTCGGTAGCGATGCGCTCACAGGTGGCCGCGGTGGTGGCGAGAACGCCGGCGAGGTAGGCGTGATGATCGCGGCTAATAACCTGCGTGGACAGCGGGTCGTGAACCAGGCCCAGGTGCTCGCAGACATATTCCTCGACAAACGGCTCGATGGAGCTGTAGGTGCCGACAGCGCCCGAGATGGCACCAAAGGCAACGTTCTTGCGGGCGTCCTCAAGACGATCCAGATCGCGCTTGAGCTCCCAGGCCCAAGAGCCAAACTTCATGCCGAAGGTCATCGGCTCGGCATGGATGCCATGAGTGCGGCCGGCACAGAGCGTGTTGCGCTCCTCAAAGGCACGACGCTTGCAAATCTCGCCGAGCTTCTTGACGTCCTCGATAATCAGGTCGCAGGCCTGGGTGAGCTGGTAGCACAGGGCCGTGTCGCCTAGATCGGAGCTGGTCATGCCATAGTGAACCCAGCGGCTGGGCTTGGGGTCGCCCTCGGGAACATCGGCATCGATGTATTCCTTCATGTTGGTCAGGAAGGCAATGACGTCGTGGCGCGTGACTTCCTCGATCTCATCGACCTTCGCCTTCTCAAAGTTGGCATGGTCGCGGATCCACTGGGCCTCGTCTTTGGAAATACCGATCTTGCCGAGCTCCGCCTGGGCCTCGCAGGCCAAGACCTCGATCTCCTGCCAAATGGCGTACTTGTTCTCGAGGGAGAAAATGTGTCCCATCTCCGGGCGGGTATAGCGATCGATCATAGCGGCTCCTTTTTGGTTATTGGCACGTTGGTCGTAACCCATCCATTGTACCGTGCGCAGGTGCAAGTATGGGCAGCAGGCATTAACCTAACATTTTGGAATTGGAGCGAGCAACGGGACGTCCGCGTATTTGCTTCGCAAATCCGCACCGGCTGCGGTCGATCCCCTCGGATTCACGGTGACGATGGGGAAGACTTTGTTGAATTGGCCGTCCCGAGGTCTTCTGTGCTCCATGGAGCGGACAACGGGACGTCCGCGTATTTGCTTCGCAAATCCGCACCGGCTTCAGGCGCCTGTCGGCGCCTTCGCCTGCTCGCTACAAACGCTTCGCGTTTGCTTAACGCTCGCACCCTGGCGGGTTCGAGTCCCGGCGCTTGGTAGTAAAAAGCACGGCAACGTAACGCTGCCGTGCTTGTGCTTTTTACTGGAGCGGGCAACGGGACTCGAACCCGCGAGTGTCAGCTTGGGAAGCTGATGCCTTACCACTTGGCGATGCCCGCATATGTGGGGGATAGTATAACGCGGTTGTCTTGTTCGATACAAGGGTGTCGATGCTTGTTTTAGCTGTGGAGATTCGTTTGAAAATCGCGTCAATTGTGGAGACGAGGACCTTTGACTTCCTGTTCTCCTTATCTTCTACCTGCGCTTTTGCTTGATTATTGTATTTGAGCTCAATTTGTCAGGAATTGGGCAAGCTTTTGGTCAGGCTCCGGTACTTACCCGCATGAACCTCGGGAGTAGCCTCATCCTACGCGTCGCGCCCTCCCCATGCGGCGCACGAGGGATAAGGAGCAGCCATGTCCAACGCACCCACGCACTCTGTCCACAGCGCAATCGCAACAGGCCCGCTGCTCCTGCTCCTCTTCCTGCTTTTCGGCTGCCTGGCACCGGGAGCCGCATTTGCCGTCGATGGCTACGGCCAGCTCGGCTTCCGCACTATTAGCGATGATTGTGGGCCCTTCTTCATCGGCAAGTATGAAGCTCAAGACGCCTCAATTGCCTACTGCATGAACCAGGAGCGCCCCGGCCCCACCAAGCCGGGCGGCCCATGGCTCAACTTTGATCAGGGCTGGGTGTGGCTCGACGACGAGTTCGCGGCAATCGTTTGTCACGGATATCCTACCGCCACGTCGTTTGGCGGTTATCATCTTTCACCCGATCGCGCCCGCGCCGCCACCCAGCTTGCCGTATGGATGCTCAACGGCACTACCCATGTCGACGGCACCTACTCCTACACGACCGCTCAGGGCAAAACCAAGAGCGGACACTTTACCGCCGACAATGAAGTCGTGGCGGCTGCGCGGTGGCTCCACGACAGCGCAAAATCAGGAAGCATCAAAGCCGCTCCGCACCGCGCGCGACGCTATCTAGGAGCCGTATCGGGCGGCAGCAAACGTCAAGACATGCTCTATGTACTGCCGGCGGTCTCTGTTTCCTTCCAAAAGCAGTCTGCTGACACCGTTATTACCAGCGGAAACAATACCTATCAGTTTACCGGGGCAACATTCGATATTTTTGAGAGCGCCAGCGGCGCGCGTGTCGGCACCATCAAGATGGACAGCAACGGTCGAGCGCAAGCAACACTCCTACCCAACACGGCGTACTACCTGATTGAAACGAAGGCGCCGGCCGGCTATGTCCCCCGTCGTGATCGCATCGCCTTTACCACGGGGAATGACGGCGGACAGGTTGCCATTGATGAACAACCTGGCACCATTACCTTGCGCATCGCAAAGCTCGATGCCGCGACGAATGCAGGCCCCCAAGTTGGAGCTTCGCTCGCAGGAGCAAAGTTCACGTGTGTGTCGCAATCAACCCCTGGATGGGCACAAATCCTCACGACCGACGAAAGCGGTCGGGCCACCCTCGCCGATGTCCCCTTAGGAACCTTTACCATCTACGAATCAAAAGCCCCCGAGGGCTACCTGCCATCCAACGACAGCTGGACCTATACCGTTGGAGCCGACCAACTCGGCGATTCAGGCGTGGTCGAGATCGAATCTCGCGTTTCCGATATCCCCATTGCGTTTAACCTTGAGATTTCCAAATTCAAGGATTACGGCAATAGCGACCAATCCGGCCTGGAGCAGCCGGCGGGTGGTGTTGTCTTTGAGGTTGTCAGCAACAGCTCTCAGCAGGTTGTTGGCACACTGACCACAAACATCTATGGCTTTGCCTCCACCAAAGATCAGCCCGAAGCATGGTTCGGCACAGGCAAGCGACCCGCCGGTGTCCACGGAGCCGTCCCATACGACCGTGCCGGCTACACGGTTCGCGAGGTTCCGGAAACCGTCCCCGAGGGTTTTAAACGTGCAGGGGAATGGACCGTCGGGGCCAATCAGATTTCCGACGGCGCCGAGCTTCAATATATCGTAGACAACCACGCTCTGTCGACGCATCTCCAGATTGTAAAACGCGATGCCCAAACAGGCGCTTCTGTTCCACTAGCCGGATTCACCTTCCAACTCCTCGACAGCAATCACGAACCTGTCTCACAAACTTGCTGGTATCCAGCACATAACGTAATGGACACCTTTACGACTGACGCGACCGGGACCGTCACACTGCCCGAATCGCTCGTGCCGGGCACCTATTATGTACGCGAAACCTCGGCCAAAGAGCCCTATCTTGTCGGCGAAGAGATCGAGGTAAACATACCCGCCGACATGAACCTAACGCCCGTTGCAATCGCCTCGTATTATGACCACGCCGCGACCGGAAACATCAGGATCGTTAAAACCGATGCCATAGACGGGAGCAGCCTCGCGGGCGCCGTCTTTGAGATCCGTGCCTCGGGTGATATCGTGCGCCCCGACGGTAGCATTGCCACGCTCGACGGTGAGACTGTCGCGACCGTCACGACGGATGAAACTGGAGAAGCACGCGCGGACAACCTCCCACTGGGATCTGACACCGCACGCTACGAGGTTGTCGAGACTCAAGCGCCGGCAGGCTTCTTGCTCGATCAGACAACCCATATTGTCGACCTTACTTATGCCGACCAGAAAACACCCGTTGTAGAAGCACGGCTTAACGTATCCGACGATTACACCAAGGTTGATATCTCCAAGGTCGATGCAAGCGGTGAGCAGGAAGTGGAAGGCGCACAGCTCACCTTATATGGTCCCGATAAAACCGAAATAGACTCCTGGACCTCATCCGACAAGCCACACCGCGTCGAACATCTTGCACCCGGCACCTACTCGTTGCGCGAAATGATGTCTCCGCGGACCTATGACCTTGCCGAGGAGATAACGTTTGAAATAAAGGATACGGGAGAAGTCCAATCCGTCGCGATGAAGGATGCGCCCATCGAAATCAAGGGGCAGGTCGACAAGCGTCAGGAACTTGTCCAACCTATCGAAAAGGGCCTGTTGGCTAACGGCGATGGTAAAAACCGTGCCGCGATGCAAACCAATACGGATGGGCTTTTCTCCTATACCATCGACGCTCGAAACAATTCAACTACCTGGGTTGATGAGTTCACACTTACCGATGATCTTGAGTGTGCCGAGGACGATACAGCGAGATTCGTCTCAATCGAAACCCCCGTCGCCATCGGCGACCTCAATGGTCTGTGCAACGTGTGGTATCGCACGACGCCGTTGGACTCGACAGACGTCGATGAGCCGGCAAACGCGACACTTGACGATGGGCACGAAAATCCTTGGCTTGAGTCCGACGAAGTAAGGGAAAGTCTGGGTGAGGATTGCCGCCTCGTCGATTACGACGGTTGGCACCTCTGGAAGGCGGATATCTCGACCACGGAATCCACCACACTCGAGGCGAAAGAACTCGACCTTGCATCCAATACCGTCGTAACGGGCATTCGAATTGAATACGGTGCGGTAGCCGCCGACTTTACGACTCGAAGCGATGCGGATTCTTGGAACCGCGATGATCTCAAAGATGAGCACGACGATCTTGACGATGCCAAAGCAATCCTTGGCACAGACGCTCGGGGCGCAATCGTGCACATGCAGGCGACGTCGGCTTATACGCCCCAAACCGCACTCACCAACAGCGCACACGTCGATCTTTGCCGCAACGGCGGCGGCGATAAACTTGAGTCACATGACGATGACCGTGTCATTCAACGCTGTACCCTACCGCAGGACCTACCGGCAACAGGATCAGCTCCCATCGCCGCTTGCATCACCGCGCTCCTGACCTCGGGTGCCGCAGCCCTATGGTTCGCTCGCCTTAGGTCGATCCCAAAGAAGCGCTAGCGCGATGAAAAAGCGGGCGAGCCAGGCCCCTGGCTCGCCCGCTTTCAATCATGTAAATCGCCGTATCTACTCTGCAGACGAAGATCCACCATCAACGATTGCCTGCTCGGACTCAGGAATCCCATCGGCACCCGTACTCTGTTCTTGCTCCACCTCTTCGCTGATTGCGGAGGCGGGGGTCGAGCCCTTTGCACCCACGATGTAGGCAGCCCCAAATCCTAACGCAATGGCAATCAAGGTCAAAATCACGTAGACAGGCCAATGGCGCTTAATATACGAAAACACGTTGACTCCTTAGAGCTCCGTCTACGAACGGCGGATAACCTCGGTCACGACCTCGGATACCGTGGCAATGTTCGTCGGGTTGACATTGTGGGGCAGGTCGTCCTCGGTACGAGCGCAAGCCAGACGCGTGCCGTCCACGCCGGCGATGGTGAGGGCTCGGCGGCTCGCCTCGAGCGCGGCATAGGCATCGGTCTTGGCATAGGGCATCTCGAGCGCGCCACAATCGACATGGAACGACTTGCACACCTTGCTGACCAGGTTCATGATGCGGCGATCGCCCTTGAGCAGCTGCTGTTCGCCCTCGACCGTCACCACCGAAAGCCTACCGGCGCCGACGGATTCAAGATTGATGAAGAATACGCCGCGGAGCTTATCGCGATGCGAAGCCAAGAAGGCCTTCATGCCGGCGCCATCACAATCCGAGGCGCCCGTTGCCACAAACCAGATATCGTGACCGAGCAGCTCATCATCGCCCATAGAGGCGACAGCCGAGAGCATATCTTCGGAAGAAGCGCCATCGGAAGACGTAGCGCCGCCCTTCCAGCCATCGTTATCGTCCTCGAAGTTATCCCACGAACCGATACCGCGACCGGACTTCTTGGCATCGTAATCGTCTTCGACGCCCAGCCAGTCACTCATGCTGTCCTGCTCGTTTTTCTTTTTACGACCGAACAGGCCACCCAGGCCGCGCTTACGAGACTTGGGTGCCGCCGGGGCGGGAGCCGAAATGGTCTCGATCGGCTGCGCGCCCGACGCAACGGGCATAGGAGGCGCAACGGGCGCCGATGTGGGTTCGGGACCCTGGGCGGTAGCAAAGGGGTCGTTGACCTGCGTGGAGGGGTCGGGAAGGTCGAACAGCGACGTGCGAGACGCAACGTTTGCCTGCTTCATCGACGGTAGCGACGGATCGGGAACCGAAGCCAGCGGAGACGAGGAAGGTGCGGGCGACGGAGCCGACGCCGGATCGGGAACATTCATCTGCGGACGCGGTGATGCCTGGGAGGAAATCTGGGCCATAAGGGAATCGACCGTTTCGTCCTGGGTGGGAGCAGTATCGGCAACCGTGGCACCAGAGCCACTCGGGGTCGGCATGGTGAAAATCTGCGTGGAGTAAGGCCTCGACTCATCTGTCTCGGGAGTCTCGGAAACCGCAGACACTTCCTCCTGCTCGACCTCGGTCGAACCATCTTGCTCGGCTGCCGCGTACTGCTCTTCGTCAGAGTTGGCCTCGACGGGCTCGTCCTCGGCAGCATCCTGGATTTCGGCAGCATCGATAGGCTCGTCATCGTCTGCCGCGTCGCCCTGCTCATCGGAAACAGGAAGGGGCTCGGCAATCGCGGTGCCTTGCTTTTCAAACGTTATCGTGGAATCGAACTGCGCGGCATCAAACGACATGGTGCTATCGACGTGCTGCTGAGCCTCGAAAGACGTTGTTGCCTCAACAACATCCGCTGACGTCGGTTGCTGGGACTCAAAGGACGTCGTAGCTTCGGCAGCGTCGACGGGCCCGGACTGCATAGCCTCGTTCTGCTCAAACTCTTGCGCCGCGCGCTCACGTGCCGCCTCGGCTGCCTGCTGCTGAGCGATAGCCTCCTGCTCGGCAGCCTCGCGTGCGGCAGCGCGCTTCTCCTCGAAATCGTCGACAAATTTCCTGCCCTTTGCAAGCGCACCCTTAAAGAAGCTGGAAGCGCTGGCGCCAATCGAAGAGAACGCGGATGCAATATCGGCATGGGGCGTTGCCGCGGGAATCTCGGCAGAGAAATCAGTATCGCTCTCGTAAGACACGCGCCTCGGCTGTTCAACGTAATCGTCGTCAGACTCGTCCGCAACGTCTTGCGCCGGCGCGGCGGGAGCCAAAATGTCCAGTCCTGCCGCGGGATCGATCGCAGACACCGCCTCGGGCTCGGCAACGGCAGCGGTAACCGCGGCAGACTCATCATCCGCAGTGACAACGGGCGCAGGCTCGGGCTCAAACGTCGGCTCCTCGCCCTCCTCGTAATCGAGCGTGCAGGACTCGGGAAGCATTCCGAGCGCACGGATGGCATCCGAACCAAAGCGGATGTTGCCGGCGGCGTTGCGATAGAGCTTGGGCTCGGGCTCGGCCGCGGCAGGCTCCTCCGCCGGCTCAGCAGCGGGAACCTCGTCATTGAACTCTTCGGCCTGGACAGCCTGATTCTGATCCTCGGGCACGATGGCGCCAATCAGCGTCTCGTCGGCAGACGCACCCTCAAAGCCCTCGATCTGCTCGTCAAAAGCCTCGCCCTGTTCGGGCTCGGTCTGAGCGTCGGGAGCAATCGGCTGACCGAACTCGTCCTCGGCGTAGGTAGGCTCTTCGTACTCGATGGTGTTGCCGTAGTCGTTTTGCTGCTGGGCCGCGGCATATTCCGCCGCTGCGCGCGCCATTTCCTCGGCACGACGCTTCTGCTCCCCAAAATAGGTATCGAACGGAACATCGTCGGGAAACTCGTTTTCGCCCTGGAAGGGAGCAACGTTGTCCATAACGCCGAGCATAGCGGCGACAGAAGACTTGTTGCACACCGCGCCAGACGTATAGGGAAGAATGTGGCGGTTAGAGATGATGTTTACCGCGTTGGCGAGTGCAACGAGGGAAGCGAGGATCGCGACAATCCACAGCAGAACCTTGAGCGCGCCGGGGAGCGGCAGAATACGCAGGATGGCAACGGCAGCGGGGGCAACCGTGGCAACGGGCAACAGCTTGGCGATGAGCGCACGATACGAAGCATAAGGCTCGCGGGCGAGCAGCTCAGCACGGGGAGAGTCGTAGTGTGCGACAACGACCACCGGGCGGTTACGCGGGGACGCGAGCGGGCCCGAGGCCTTGTGGTAGGCGATGACATTTTGGCTCACGCCCGTCTTGCCCAGGCGCGAAACCACGGGGTGGCCCGTGCGCTCGAGCACGTAAAGAACGGCGCCGACAATGGCCAGCAAGGTGCCGACCAAGCCGATACCGCCGCCGATGCCCATCAGCAGGGCGCCGGCAAACGCAAGAATACCGGTAACGGCAAATGCCAACCTACTGGGCGCCGGGGCATTGAACTCCTGAACCTCGGGGTCAAAGCCGTGGTTGCGGAAGATCTGAGCGATATCTTCGGCAGCCAAGCGCTCTTCTTCGCTGCATGCCGGCGTAATGCCGGTGTTCTGCAGCAGGTGGTTAATATAGTTCTGGGTGTTCGCCATGTGCGCTCCACATCCATAATCCGACAAATAGGCCCAATGCATGCACATTAGAACCGTATATAGTCGAAAGTATACCCCGAGCGAGCGCAAACGACCGAATTCGGGCCATCTTAACGCCCCGAGCGGACAAGGATATAGTCTAATCTCCATATCGGACTAAAATCATGGCAGCAAACCACCTTCTCATGCGAGGACCCTATGACGGCAAGCGACACGACCGAGACAATTAAAAAGGGAAATTCGGAGCCCAGTTTCGATAAAACGGCTCAGCGCATCCTCAATCTTTTCTTTGTGCTCAATAGCTCCCCCGAACCGCTGACGACCGAGCAGATCGTCTTGGATTCTGACCTGGGATATGGCTCGGGCAATATCGACTCGGATAAGCGCAAGTTTCGACGCGATCGTGACAAGCTGCTCGAACGCGGCATCTTAATCAAGGAGGTTCGCCCCACCGGCGCGCAGGAGACCGAGGAAAGCTCGTGGACAATCGACCGCGAGCACACGTTTGCGGCAGGCGGCCTCATTACCGCAGACGACGCCGATATCCTGCTCAACGCCATCGACCAGACACTAGCGGCCGGCTCATCCACTTTTGCCGCACCGCTTGCCGATATTCGCTCCAAGATTGCCTATCTCACCGGCAGGACGACGGTAGACGAGGCGCCGATCAGCCGCTCTCCCACCGTCGATGCGGTTTGGAGCGCCTTTGCCGAGCGATGCGCGCTGCGATTTTTATATCAGAACGGACGCGGCGAGCAGAGAGAACGTACCGTCTGCGTCTACGGCATGTTCGAGCGCGAGGGCGTGGCTTACTTCTGCGGCCTCGACAACGTCACCGACGACATCAGGACATTCCGCTGCGACCGTATCGTTCGCGCTTGGCGTCCTTCGAAGGCCTACGTCATCCCCGCGGACTTCAACCTCAGCGACTACCTGTTCTTTGAATTCGATTTTGCCGACCGACCGCCCGTTGCAGCCACGTTCTCATTCGCCCCTCAGACGCAGATCGATATGATCAACGGTCTCACGCGTGGGCGAGGTGAGCTCGTACACACCGATGCGGGATGGATCTGGACCGTTGACGTGCGCGACCTTGAAGCCGCCGCCTCATTTTGCATGGCCCACGCCATGGACGGCATGAGGCCCATGGCCCCCAAATCGCTCAAGCAGGCGTGGAACCACCTCATAGAAAGGACGGTGCACGAGCATGCCCGTGCGTAAACTCACCAGCGAGCAGAGACTCTCGCGCGCCATCGACATCATGGAGGCCCTCTACGCCGCCGGCGATGGCGGCATGACACGAACCGAGATTTGCAGCCGCTTTGACATCACGGGGGCGTCGCTCGACGAGATTCTCGAGATCGTCTCGACGCTCGCGGACCGAGAATCGGGCGCGCGCATCATCTGCGAATGCCGCGGCGAGCGCGTGGCCCTCACTGGTGACGCCGGGCGCGTGCTACCGTTGCGCCTGAGTGCCGCCGAGGGCGCCGTGCTCAACCATGAACTTGAATCGTTGGGGATCGAGCCGCAGACGGCAGCTCGGATTCGACATGCCCTTCTGCCCGAAGAGCTCGGCTATAACCAGCGCGTCTTTGACACCGTCAACCACGGGTCGCACTGGCAGCAGCTGAGCTGCGCCATTCAGGACGGTGTTCGTTGCTGCATCTCGTATCGCTCGATGGACGATGCGCGGCCACGCGAGCGTCTGGTCGACCCCTTGCGCATTACGGCAAACGGCGACCAAACATACCTGATTGCCTGGGACATCGCGATCGATGAGCAGCGCACCTATCGCATGGATAAAATCGAGGGACTCACCTTGACGGAAGACTCCGTCGTGCCTCACACACCGGGCGTCGCATCCCTCCACGATTCCCTTGCCCGGACACAGCGTAGCGCAAAGCTCTTGATGCCATTCGATATGGCGGAGCATCTGGACTGGGCCGGCATCACCCTAATCGAGCGCAGCGGGGCAGACATGGCAACGGTAACCGTGCATTACGGCTCCGAGCGTTGGCTACTGAGCCAGGTAATCGCAGCGGGCGGAGCCATCCGCATCTTGGATGACCCCGCCCTGTCAAAGCGTCTGTGCGATATGGCAAAAACCCTCGTCTGTCCGCTTTAGCGCCGCCGCTCGTGACGTGCGCGCCACAGTTGCAGATAGTGACCGATCTGCGCCGATTCGATGCGCTGGTAGGAGCTCGTGGGCAGCGACGTTAAGAACTTCTTTCCGTAGCCCTTCGTCACCAGGCGCGGGTCGGCCAGAATCAGCACGCCGCAATCGGTCGACGAGCGGATAAGGCGGCCGGCCGCCTGCTTAACCTCGAGCACCGCCTCGGGCAGCGAATAGCGCGCCCAAGCGCGGTCTTCGCGCAGGTTGCGCTCGCACGAGAGCGGGTCCGTGGGGCTCGAGAACGGCAGCTTGGGAATGATGACGCAACGCAGCGTCTCGCCGCTGGCGTCAAACCCCTCCCAGAAGGCCTTAAGCGCAAAAAGCGACGAGGTCGGCTCGTTGATAAACCGGTCGCGCAGGCGACGAGGAGATGAGTTGCGCTGCTGGCAGTCGAGCTCCAGACCCGCACGGGCCATCTTGGGCTCAACGCGGGCGTACAGGTCTTCCATGTCGCGCCGATTGGTGAACAGTGTGAGCACCGATCCGCCCATGGCAAGATGGGCGTCGACCAGCACGCGCTCGAGCGCCGTAAGATAGCTCTCGCGATCGCGCGGATCGGGGATATCGCCCGCAACGACTACAGCCATGTTCGAATCGAAGTCGTAGCTCGAGTCCAAGTGCAGCGATGAGGATGTTGAAGCACCGATGCGATCGAGGCCGACCGCATGGTTAAAGTGTTCAAAGCTTTTGGACACCGTCATAGTCGCCGAGGCAAAGATAGCCGTGTGAACCTCGGGCAGCCACTCGGTTGCCAAGGCCTCGCCAATGTCGATGCGCTCTGCGGTCATCGACTCTCCGCCGGCACGCAGCCTGCGATTGACCTGCAGCGAATACACGTAGTGTTCATCGGTGCCATCAATGATGAGTTTGAGGTTCTCGACCAGCTCGTGCAGGCGACGCGAGATATCACCCAGGTCAACAACAACCTCGGGCTTGTCGGCGGCGACGGCTTGCACCAGCGCGTCGACGCTCTTGTCAGCCTGTTCCAATGCGTCGATGCAAGTGTAGGCCGACTGTAAGAAATCATGCCAGTCGTCAGATTCGCGCAGCTCGGGGCCAATCCATAGATTGGCATTGTCATAACCCCCACGCGCACGGCGGCCGAGCTCGCGAACGCCATCGAACACGTCGGCGATTGCCATGCTCGCGCGCGCAACCGTCGACGTCGCCTTGGCAGTAAGGCCCAGATAGAGCGTAGAGCCCTCGGAGGTTGCCAAATCACGGGAAACCTGGCTTAGCGCGCCGGTGCTCGAGCCACCCAGGCGCTCAAACAGAACGCGTGATTCGTCCGCCGACACCACGCGCGCCCACTGGCGGCGCGCCTCGCGCTCGATGGAATGGGCCTCGTCGATTACCCAATGACGAATCGGAGGTAAAATCCTGCCCTCGGCCGCGACATTGCGGAACAGCAGGGAATGGTTGGTGACCACCACATCGGCATGCGCCGCACGACGGCGAGCGCCGTGGACCAAACATTTATCAGGGAAAAACGGGCAGAGGCGACGAGCACACTCGCGCGAGGCCGTCGTAAAGTCGGGACGGTTGACGCTGCGCCACCGAATGCCGAGCGAGTCGAGGTCGCCATCGGCTGATTGGCAGACGTACGCCATAATGACCGCGACCGCCGTGAGCGTGTCCGCCGGATCGCGCTTGGTGGTAATCTCGACCTGGCCTCGGCTCATGCGCTCAAGCTTGCGCAGGCACGGATAGTGGTCATAGCCCTTGAGAGCGCAAAATGACAGACCACCGTCCAGTTGCTCGGCAAGTTTTGGCAGCTCATGGTACATGAGCTGGTCGGCAAGATTGTTCGATTTGGTCGCAATACCAACCGTGATGTTGTTACGGCGTGCTGCCTCGGCAAAAGGCACCAGATAGGCCATCGATTTGCCGACGCCCGTGCCCGCCTCAATTACGCGATGTGTGCCCGTGACCAGCGCATCGCGGACCTCGAGCGCCATCGCGATCTGCTCATCACGCGGCTCGTAAGTGGGATACATGCGATTGACCAGGCCACCCGGCGCATAGTCTGCCTCAATCTCCTCACGACTCGGCATCTTGAGGACCGGCAGTTCGTCGGCGTCCACCCGATCGTCGGCGCGATCGGCCTTGAGAACGTCAGCACGAGCGGCGCTGAGAGAGAAGATAGAACCAGGGTTCTGCCCCGCCAAGAATGAGAAGATAGGACGATAGGACCAAGGCACATCCGGATGCATGTCGGCTAGGCGCGCCATGAGGCCCTGGGGCAAGTCGGTGAGTGCCACGAGCAACACGCGCCATACGCCACACAGGGCGTCGACGTCGGCATTGGCACGGTGTGATACCGAGTCACAGCCAAACAGATCGGCCATAAAAGACAGCTTGTGCGAGGCCAGGCGCGGAAGCGCGATGCGCGACAGCGCCAGCGAATCGATCCAAATATCGCTCACGCTGACGCCGCCTTTGACCGACTCGATAAACGAGCGGTCGAACGTGGCGTTATGTGCGATTACCGGGCAACCACCGACAAAATCGGCGAGAGCGGCTACGGCCTCAACGGCCGACGGGGCATCTGCCACATCGGCATTTGTAATGCTCGTGAGCTCGGTAATCTCGGCGGGAATCAGCTGTTTGGGATGCACGAAGGTATCGAAGCGGTCGACGACCTCGCGGCCCGAAAGACGGGCCGCCGAGATCTCGATCAGCTCATTGTCCTGCACCGAAAGACCTGTGGTCTCGGTATCGAGGACGATCACATCTTCCTCGATAAGGCCGAAGGACTGCGTTTTGGCGCGTTCGGCAAGCGTGGCATAGGAGTCGATGACAAACTGCGGCGTTCCTGACGAAACCGCGTCCTCGATTAGCATGCAATGCCCGCTCGACGAAGGCCCATACGGATCAGGCTGTCACAGACCTGCGGGAACGTCATGTCGTCGGTGTGGCGGATCTCATCCGGATACAGCGACGTATCGGTCATGCCGGGAATGGTATTGGTCTCGAGGATGACGGGGCCGTCCTCACTCACGATAAAGTCGCTGCGCGAGATACCCAGGCAACCGAGGGCCTTGTGAGCAGCACAGGCAAGCTCCTGGGCACGAGCGTAATTCTCGGGTGAAATCTGCGCCGGAATGCGATGGATGTCCGTAGGGTCGACATACTTCACGTCCAGATCGTAGAACTCACAGTCCTCGGGCTTACGAATCTCGACAATCGGCAGAGCGCGCACGTCATCTTCGCCGTATACGCCGACGGTGATCTCGGTACCCTCGATGCACTTCTCGACCAGTACTTTGTCGCCGTACTCAAACGCCTTGGCGATTGCCGCGGGCAGCTCGGAGGGCTCATGGACCAGGGAAATGCCATAGCTGGAACCGTTGACGGCCGGCTTCACAAAGCAGCGCTCGCCACAAACCTCGACGATATGATCGATATCGACTTCATCGCCCACCTCGAGCGCAAGGCCGGGGGCAATGGGAATGCCCGCCTTGGCGTACAGGAGCTTAGAGACCTCCTTGTCGGCACCGCAGGCGCTGGCAAGCACGCCCGAAGCCGTGTAGGGGATACCCAGGGTCTCCATGGCGCCTTGCATGGCGCCATCCTCGCCGCCGGCACCGTGCATGGCGATAAACGCCACGTCAAAGCCGCCGGTTGCCATGGTTACCATAAAGTCATCAGCGGCCGTATCGAGCAGCTCCACCGAGGTGTAGCCGGCTTCCTTCAGTGCCACCACAACGTTCTTTCCCGAATTAAGCGAGATCTCGCGCTCAGCGGAATGACCGCCCGCCAAGACCGCTACGTGCATGTTCTCTAGGCTTTTACCCGGCATGGGCAGACTCCTCCTCTATAATTTCTGCAGCTGATACCATATTGTAGCGATACCCTCTACGTTTCCCCAAAATCGAAAGGCTTCCATGAATCCCAGGACTAAATCTCAGGACATTCGCGACTTGAGCCAAAACGATATTCGCGAGCTCGTGGCCGAGCTTGGCCAGCCCGCCTTCCGCGCGAAGCAGCTCATCGAATGGGTCTTTGAGAAGAACGTTTGTTCGTTCGACGACATGACCAACCTTCCCAAGGCTTTCCGCGAGCAGCTTAAAGAGGCTTTTGCCTTTGATACGCCGACTGAACTCACCAAGCAGGTTTCCAAAGATGGCTCGCGCAAGTATCTGCTCGAGTACCACGACGGCATTTCCGTCGAAACTGTCGGTATGCCCCGTCGCAACAAGCTTTCCGTCTGCGTTTCCACCCAGGCAGGCTGCGGCATGGGCTGTGCCTTTTGCGCTACCGGCCTCAACGGCCTCAAGCGCTCTCTGACCGCTCAAGAGATCGTCGACCAGGTACTTCATGTATCCAACGACTTTGGCGAGCGCGTCACGAGCGTTGTCTTCATGGGCCAGGGCGAGCCGTTTGCCAACTACGACGAGGTTCTCAAGGCGTTGCGAATCCTCAACGACCCCGATGGCATCGGTATCGGTGCTCGTCACCTCACCGTCTCTACCAGCGGCGTTATTCCCGGTATTCGCAAATTTGCCGACATCCCCGAGCAGTTCACGCTTGCCGTTTCCCTGCATTCCGCCATCCAGTCGACACGCAATAAGCTCATGCCCGGTGTTAAGAAGTACACGCTACTTCGCCTTCACGAGGCGCTTCAACTCTACACCGAGAAGACTGGCCGCCGCCCGACCTATGAGTATGCCATGATCGAAGGCGTCAACGATACGAATCCCGAGATGCAGGCGCTCTGCGACTTCTGCGAGGGAACGTTGTGCCACGTCAACCTGATTCAGCTTAACGACATCGAGGGCAGCCCGCTCAAGCCGTCGCCGATTCATAAGGTTGAGGATCTTCAGCGTCGTCTTGAGTCCCGTGGCATCGAGACCACGATTCGTAACTCCCGTGGTAACGATATTGACGCCGCTTGCGGACAGCTGAAGCAGCGCTTCAAAGTTCAGAAGAACGCATAGGGGAGTC
>DBEWTR010000143.1:0-5472 GCA_048205775.1 Collinsella sp.
GGTGCCGATTCTGCCGAGCTGGACCGCGTGAATGCTGACGGCTCCAAGGGCATCCCGGAGCTCGTACTGGGCACCACCGAGGCCGAGGCCGTCAAGCTCTTCGCCAACACCTACCTGGCGCTGCGCGTCGCCTACTTCAACGAGCTCGACACCTACTGCGAGGTCCGCGGCCTCAACACCCGCGACGTCATCGACGGCGTGTGCCTGGAGCCGCGCATCGGGTCGCACTACAACAACCCCAGCTTCGGCTACGGCGGCTACTGCCTGCCCAAGGACACCAAGCAGCTGCTGGCCAACTACAAGGACGTACCGCAGAACCTGATCGAGGCCATCGTGGACGCCAACCGCACCCGCAAGGACTTCGTGGCCGACGAGGTGCTGCAGATGGTGTGGGACCGCGTGTACGAGGGCAAGCCGAAGCCGGTCGTGGGCGTGTACCGCCTGACGATGAAGTCCAACTCCGACAACTTCCGCGCGAGCTCCATCCAGGGCGTCATGAAGCGCGTGAAGGCCAAAGGCGTGCCCGTGGTGGTCTACGAGCCCACGCTGGACGCGCCGGAGTTCTTCGGCTCCGAGGTGACCCACGACCTGGAGGCCTTCAAGGCCGGCTGCGACGTGATCGTGGCCAACCGCTGGAGCGACGAGCTCGCGGACGTGGCGGATAAGGTATACACTCGCGATTTGTTTAAGAGGGATTAGTTCATGACGGGATGTCGCAAGGACATAAAAGTGTGCTTTGCTGCGTCATCTGGTGGGCATCTGGAGCAGTTACTTGCGCTTAAGCCTTTGATGGAGCGCTACGACAGTTTCATCCTCACCGAGAAGACTGCCTATGATGCCAAGCTACCTGTGCGGGCTCGCTATGTGCGCCAGGTGAATCGACACGAGGCAAGCTTTCTTCCTCGAATGGCGTTCAATGCCGTGACGTCTCTTCGTTATTGGTTCACTGAACACCCCGACGTGATTGTGTGTACGGGGGTACTGGCTACCATACCGTTTTGCCTGATCGGGCATGCAATGGGCGCCAAGCTTGTGTATGTCGAGTCTTTCGCGAAAACTGACTCACCAACCATGACGGGAAAGCTGCTGAGCAAACGCGCCGATCGTTTTTACGTGCAGTGGGAGTCGATGCTATCCGTGTACCCCAATGCCCGCTTTGTCGGCGGCGTGTACTAGGGAGGTGGTCGCATGATATTCGTTACCGTAGGCTCCCAGAAGTTTCAGTTCGACAGATTAGTCAGGGCGGTAGATGCTCTCGTTGCTAGCGGTGTTGCTGAGGATGGAGCTTTTGCTCAGACGGGTCTGTGCACTTACATTCCTGAGTATTTGGAACACGAGGCGTTTCTCGATCGTGATTCCTTCCGCGTTCATATGGATGCTTGCGATGTCGTGGTAACCCATGGAGGTACCGGCGCCATCATCGGCGCCGTTAAGGACAACAAGAAAGTCATCGCTGTTCCGCGTCTAGCAAAATACGGCGAACATGTGGATGATCACCAGATTGAGATTGTTCGACAGTTCGGGGACATGGGGCTGATTGAGCCGTGTATGGACCCTACCGACCTGCCCGCCGCTTATGCGCGGGTGCTTTCCAAGGATTACCTGCCCTACAAGAGCAACGCGGCGCGGTTCTGCGCCGACCTTTCCGATTACATCGATGGCGTTGGAGGCGTACGATGAAACTTAAGAAAAGATTCGCGCTTTCTCTGAGGAACAACTTGCGCTTTATCCCCGACGAGGATTTTATTCGCATGTGCTTCAGAGCAAAGCTGCACTATAAGCTCGATCTTGATCATCCCAGGACCTTTAATGAGAAGCTCCAGTGGTGCAAGCTGCATTATCACAATCCAGTCTTGACCACGCTTGTTGACAAGTTTGAAGTGCGATCTTTTGTAAGGGAGCGTATCGGCGATGAGTACCTTGTTCCGCTTTATGGCGTCTACGATTCGGTGGAAGAAATCGACATTGATGAGTTGCCGGAAAAGTTCGTGCTGAAGTGCACTCACGACTCGCAGAGCACAATCGTGTGTACGGACAAATCAATATTCGATTTTGAGGTCGCTAAGAAACGCCTGCGTACTGCACTTCAACGGAATTGGTACTGGCAGGGTCGGGAGTGGGCCTACAAGGATATAGCTCCTCGTGTGGTTGCCGAGGCGTACCTCGACGAACCGGGTAGGCAGACCCCGACTGACTATAAGTTCTACTGCTTCGATGGTAAGGCGGCGCTCGTGCAGACCGATGCTGATCGCTTTACCGCGCACGATATGCAGTATTTCACTCCATGCTGGGAGCAACGTGGAGACATCAATCACGAAGTATCCAATCGTAAACCCACCGAAAAGCCCGAGAACTACGATTTGATGCTCAGACTTGCTGAGACGTTGGCGTCGGATCTTCCGCATGTACGAGTCGATCTTTACAACATCGCGGGCAATCCTTTCTTCGGCGAGATGACTTTTTACACCGGGGGCGGTTTCGACCCCTTCTACGCTGATGAGAAGCAGCCGGACAGGCTCGATTGCGAGCTCGGAGAGCTATTCGTTTTGCCTAAGCAGAATTCGTAACTGCGAATGTAGCGGCGTAGGTAGTGTTATCTAGCGAGTGTGGATAATCCCGAGAAGAACATGGTCCAGACTCCGCCCGATCTAATTCACTCAGTAAGCCCTGGCTTACATCAAAGATTGCATTTGGAATGAAAGATAGAAATCCCATGGGCTTGGAACATTCAAGAACATGTTGCGAAAAGCGAATGATTGCCCTGGATTATTCTGCAGAAGCCTGGTTGAAGCTGCTCTACGGTGAGGTAGCCAAGTGAACGTCTGCATGATTACATACAATCTCGTCAATAATGGCATTGGCAAGGTAGTGCTCACATATTCGTTCGAACTTATCCGGCATGGGCACACGGTGACCTTGCTCGTCGGTGGTCCATGCGAACAAGAGAAAGTTGATGAGGCCGTAGCTCACGGCATCGCGGTCACACAGCTTCCCGATAAGAGGTCCGACACCCTTGGCTATTTCGAGGCGCTGAGCAAAGCCCTCGACGAGGGACAATTCGACATCTGCCATGTCCACGGCAACAGTGGTATGGTCTTCCCTGAGTTGGTTATAGCGAAGTGCTCCCGTGTTGTAGTGGTGGCCTGCCACTGTCACAGCACGGGATGCGAACATCCCGTGCTGCACAGGGTGCTGAGGCCTTTCGTGCCTCGACTTTGCGACTGCATGTTCGCGTGCAGTGACGAGGCGGGCAAATGGCTTTTTGGAAATGCGGGCTTTTCCGTCATCCCTAATTCCTTCGACCTTGACAAGTTCAGGTTCGATCCGCAAGCTCGCCTCGAGCTGCGCGGAGCCTACGGTATCGACGAGGACGTCTATATTCTTGGCAACGTGGCGAGGTTGAACCCTGAGAAAAATCATGCGTTCCTAATCAAGGTTTTCGAGGCATTTCATGCTGAGAACCCTGAATCGATTCTGATGATTGCTGGTGGGGGACCTGGAGAGAAGGATGTTAGGGCCTTGGTTGAGGCATCGCCTGCCCATGATTCGATTATGCTGCTTGGCAACGTAAAAGACCCAGCCAAGCTCTATTCGGCGATGGATTGCTTTGTGTTTCCCTCGATTCACGAGGGACTTGGTATCGTCCTCGTGGAGGCACAACTCGCCGGCCTTGAATGCTTCGTATCGTCCAATGTGCCGCAGGACGCTTGCGTGAGTGACAGGTTCCACGCGATTTCCCTTACAGAAACCGCTGAAAGATGGGCGGGCGAGATAGCTGCGATGGCCTTTTGGCCACATGATAGGAGCAAAGACTCCTTCCGTGCGGGGAGCCTGGAGCCTTTTGACATCTCCTCGAGCTACCACCTTCTTGAGAGCGCATACGAGGCCGCATTGGATCGTAAAGGAGGACGGGAATGAACATCAACGTCGACTTTGCCGAAGCCGCCGGTGGAAAGGGCTTCCCTCGTTCGCTCGGGACGTTTCTTTTGAACCCCTGCTTCCACGCTGTGGCTCTTTTCCGTCTGTCCGCCCTGCTCTACCGTTGCCATCTTGAGCCACTGGCAAAGATTGTTTGGTGTTTGAACAGGATGCTTTACCACGTCGATTTGGATTACAAAGCGAAGTTGGCACCGGGGTTTCGCCTCGTCCACGGGCTCGGCGTTGTTATAGGCGCTGGGGTCGTCAGCGAGGGGCCGCTCACAGTGTATCAGGGTGTGACCATCGGCGGCTCTCATGGACGTCATCGCGAAGATGGTCGGGGGGTCTTCTGGCAGCCCCATTTCGGGAGCAACGTTATCGTGTACACGAACTCCTGCATTTTCGGACCAATATACGTTGGGGACGGCGCGATTGTGAAGGCGGCTCGAATAGTTACGAAGGACGTTGGGCCTGGGGACAAGATATAAACGGAGGTTGCTTGTGCCGCTTGTAAGCATAATTATTCCAGTCTATAAGGTCGAAAAAGAACTTGGCCGCTGCGTTGACAGTGTCCTTTGCCAGACGTTGGGCGATATCGAGGTGATTCTCGTCGATGACGGGAGTCCGGATGATTGCCCTCGAATCTGCGATGATTACGCCCTTGCGGATTCGAGGGTAAAAGTTGTCCACAAGCAGAACGGAGGGCTTTCGGATGCGCGCAACTTCGGTCTGGCCGAGGCGACTGGGGATTACATCATGTTCGTTGATTCAGACGATTCTATCGAGCTCGATGCTTGCGAGAGGCTGCTGCGTTTGGCAACCGATTCCCACGCTGACATCGTCCTTGGGGATTGGAGGGTAACCCCGGGTCCGGACAGGCCCGATCACTACGCGTCGCTTGAGGAGGGAAAGGCATATCTCACTAAGGATTTCATTCTCACAGCTCTAAAAGCGGGAGAATGGTACCCGTGCGCATGCTTCATGTTTTGCAAGCTCTCGTTGTTTAAGGAAAACGGGCTCAGGTTTGCCGTGGGGCTGCTGCATGAAGACATGGAGATGCAGCCTAGAGTCTTTCTTGCAGCGGATACCGTCGTCTGCCTGAAATACAAGTTCTACAACTACATTCAACGGCCAGGCTCCATCATGAAATCGCAGAATTCTTCCGAACGTGCGGTTTCCATGTGCGAGATCCTAGGGCGCTGGAAGACTCAATTTGACGCAATCAACGATTTGGAGCTTCGCCACGCTTTATATGGCTATCTTGCGAAGTGCTATCTACACACTTGCCGCGAGCTTGGACTTCGGGGCGGCCTTGATGTGCCGGGCGTAGACAAGAAGTTTTTGTTCGAATACGGCACGAACACAAAAGAGAAGGCCAAGGCGCTGTTGTTCGCTGCTTCGCCGCGCTTCTACAGCTACCTTTAGGTGGGCCGGAATATGCATCATCAATTGTCCTGGACGCGAGATTCTATCTTGTCGAAACGGATACGCTTCGATTGGCTCACGGCGTCGCTCGTTGCTATCTACTTTGCGGTCTTCAAGTTGGTCTGCATC
>DBEWTR010000148.1:0-3502 GCA_048205775.1 Collinsella sp.
TTGTGTCCTCGCAGGTCTACCGCCACTTTATCTCTGCCAGCGCCGAAGCCCTCAAAGGTACGCACGCCACCGTCGACTACCCCGCCGGCGCCTATGAACCCGTTGAATTAAATGCCGAGGAGCACTTAGGCGGCGCCGCGACTACCCAGGAGATGCGCCAGATTGCAGGGCGCGCGACCACGGCGCGCGTCGCCCCCGACAGCCTGCGCGCCAAGGCGGCGGCAGAGCGCAGCCAGACGCAAAAGAAGGTCATCATCTTCTCGATCGCCATCGCCATCGTCGCGGTTATCGCCTGCACCGCTGCCATCCTTATCACCACCGCCGGTGAGGGTCTGGGCGAGCGTCCCGAGCCGATTCTGTCGTCACGCACGACCGAGCACGACGCGGACAGCACTGGTCAATCGCAAAGCCAGCAGGACGACTCACAGGGCACCTCCGCATCCACCGACTCGTCCTCGAACACCCCCGATCAGTCGCAGGGCGCCGATTCTTCTGTGAACAACAACGGTACGCAATCCGGCACAACCGACTCAAGCCAAACGACTGACGGCTCTCAACCGAGCACGGGCGACCAGACGAGCGACACCACGTCGGGAACGGGCTCAGCAGACAGCAGCAACACCAGCAACTCGAACAGCTCGAGTGGAACCGCGTCCGGCACGGCATCTGACAGCTCGAGCCAAGGCACGGCATCGGGCAACTAAGCACGTTTGCCCCTCATAGATAACCGACCTATACAACGGGCGCGAATCGAAAGCGGTTCGCGCCCGTTTGCCTTGGGCGCCGCCATGGCGAACGCCATGCGATGGTAAGATGCTTTACATGTGTAAAGAGGAGATTTGCCATGAGCAAGACAATAGTTAGGCCCACGCTTTCGCTGGGCAACCACATCTATCTGTATCGCCTGCTGCGCGATGCGATTGGATGTGGCAAGCAAACGTTTATGACGCAGGTCGAGGAGGCGCTCGCCGCTGGCGACATGACCGCTTATGACCTGGGCTTCGAGTCCACGCGCGAGCTGCTCGAGGAGCTCAACGACTGCATTAAGCTGACCGTCTTTAAGGGCGGCCGCCTGTATGCCACCGTCATCGCCAACGAGGCCTGGGATGCCGCCCTTGCCAAGGGCGAGGACAAGCCCAAGGCTGCCAAGGGCGCCAAGCAGTCCTACAAAAAGAAAAAGCGCGGTGAGAAGGACCTCAAGGCCGTGCGTCCCAAGCACGTTAAGCGTCCCGAGCCCGAAGTCATGGTTGAAGCCGTGCCGGAACCCGAGCCCGAGACAGAGATCGAAGCCGCTATTGAGGTAACAGCGGAAGCCGAAACCGAAATCGCCGCCACGACCGATCCCAAAGTCATGTCAGAGCAGGAAGCCACTGCGGAGCTCAACGAAGCGCCCAAGTCGACAACCGAAGAAGCTGCTGACCAACCCGAGACGCCTGCGTTCCAAAACAGCGATGTCTTTGGCAACGAGGCTGAGGACGATCAGTCCGACGAGCCCGCCGATCAAGACGCTACCGAGTCGGCGCCGGAGCCCGAGACGCCGCAGCCCGCCATCTCGCTCACGGTCGTCTATGACCCCGAGAACGCCAACGCCGGCATCACCACCATGGCATCCACGCCCATCGAGGCAAAGTCGAGCGTCGAGAATGAGAGCGCGACGCAGGTTGAGGTTGAAACTGAAGCTGCAGACGCGCCCGTCACCGTGAAGCCCGCAGATTCCACAATCAAGCCGGAAACGACGCCGGAGCCCGCACCCGTCATCGAATCCGTGCCCACCTCTGCTTGCGACCAAATTCCCGCACCGGCACCGGCTCCGGCACCCGCAGCGGCCCCAACCCCCGCACCTGCAGCGCCCGCCATCCCCGAGGACTTCCCCGTCGATTTCGCAACCGAGGTCTTCTGCCCCGGCCCGCTTCTGCACCAGTTGTCGACCTATCTCCCCTACGGCGCCGACACGCTCGGCATCATCGGCGAGTACTACTGGATCGCCCGCGAGCGCGGTACCATCGAGGCCGCGCGAAACCGCGCAAGCTTCCCCCTGCACTACACGCAGGCCGGCGAGCGCCACGAAGTCACCGTGCGCATCCGCCGCAACACCACCGGCGGTCTCGGAGCCGCCTGGACTATCGATAAAGTCGAAGAACCCGAGCAGTAACGACAAACAGCTCAAATCCAAATCAGGATTTGAGCCGTTTTTATTTGTTGATGTTGCGTAACCAACAGCGAGCGGGCCGCAAGTGCCCCAGGTTACCGTGAAAGAGGAGCGACGTGTACTTCGGTACGCGAGCGACGGATTGAACGGCAAGATGGGGTGCTTGCGACCCGCGCAGCGTCGAGCAGTTACGCGGTTTGGAAAACCGCGTAACGATCTAGTCGCGCGTCAGCTTACGGTGGATACGATGCGGCTGGGCTGCGTCCTCGCCCAGGCGCTCGATACGGTTGGCTTGATAGGCCTCAAAGTTGCCCTCGAACCAATACCAGTTGCCCGGATTCTCGTCGGTGCCCTCCCACGCCAGAATGTGCGTGGCGACGCGGTCCAGGAACATGCGGTCGTGGCTAATGACCACCGAGCAGCCCGGGAACTCGAGCAGCGCCGCTTCGAGCGAGGACAGCGTCTCGACGTCGAGATCGTTCGTGGGCTCGTCGAGGAGCAGCAGGTTGCCGCCCTGCTTGAGCGTGAGCGCCAGGTTCAGACGATTGCGCTCACCACCGGAGAGTACGCCAGCACGCTTCTGCTGGTCCTGGCCCTTAAAGCCAAAGCTCGCCACGTACGCGCGGCTCGGAACCTCGGTCTCGCCGACCATCATGTGGTCCAGGCCGTCCGAGACGACCTCCCACAGGTTCTTATCGGGGTCGATGCCAGAACGGTTCTGATCGACATAGGAGATCTTGACGGTCTCGCCCACCTCGAGCTCGCCCGAAGTCAGCGGCTCCAGGCCCACGATGGTCTTGAACAGCGTGGTCTTGCCCACACCGTTGGGGCCGATGACGCCCACAATGCCGTTGCGCGGCAGGGTGAACGATAGGTCGTCGATGAGCACGCGACCGTCGAATTCCTTGTGCAGGTGATGGGCCTCGAGCACCTTGTTACCCAGACGCGGTCCAACGGGAATGCGGATGTCGGTCCAGTCGAGCTTCTGGCTTGCGCGGGCCTCGGCCTCCATCTCCTCGTAGCGAGCCAGACGGGCCTTGTTCTTGGCCTGACGGGCCTTGGGCGAGCTGCGCACCCACTCGAGCTCGGCCTCCATGCGCTTGGCGAGCTTGGCGTCGCGGTTGCCCTGTGCCTCGATACGGGCGGCCTTGGTCTCCAGATACGTGGAGTAGTTGCCCTTGTAGGGATAAAGGTGACCGCGGTCGACCTCGCAGATCCACTCGGCAACGTTATCCAGGAAGTAGCGATCGTGTGTGACGGCAAGCACCGCGCCCTGGTAGTTGTGCAGGAAGTGCTCGAGCCACAGGATCGACTCGGCGTCCAGGTGGTTCGTGGGCTCGTCGAGCAGCAGCA
>DBEWTR010000154.1:0-2764 GCA_048205775.1 Collinsella sp.
CATCTCCGTGTCTTCCACCATGGGCCCTGGCGTCAAGGTCGATCCCGCTGTCCAGCGCGACTTCCTGGCTGAGTAACTAACAGTTACTGCCTGAGCAAAGCAAGCATTGCTAAAGAAACCCGGTTCTGCCTCGTGCAGGACCGGGTTTCTTGCTATCTCGGGCCAAAACCAGCACAAAGGGGACAGGCACCTTTGTGCTGGTTTTGGCACTTTGGCGTCAATGTTATGGCATCGCAGCGAGCCGGTTCCAAGTGCCCCAGGTCGCCCCGAAAGAGGAGTGACGCGTACTTTGGTACGCGAGCGACGGCTTGAGGGGCGAGATGGGGTGCTTGGGGCCGGCGCAGCGTCAAGCCTTAAAGGTGGTTACCAGGGGGTTCTGGCGGTAGAGGACTCGATGGCCTCGTGGCGTTTGAGCTCGCGGCGCATGGTTTGCGAATTGAGCCAGGCTGCCTGCCAGCCACGGATGGGGTAGCGCGTCTGGTCGAGCTCAAACTGTGTATAGCCGCAGGCATTGATGATCGTCGTTCCACACACATGCTGACGCTCGCGCTGAAAATCGTAACCGTAGCTTTGGTGTACATGCCCATGCACCATGTAGTCGGCTCCCCAGGACTCAAGCGCCGTGTTAAAGCACTCAAACCCTCGATGCGGTAGATCGTCCAGATCACCCATACCGGCGGCGGGCGCATGGGTAAGCAGAATGTCGCACCCGCCGACCATCCTAACCTTACGCGACAGCTTACGCATACGCTTGGACATCTCTCGTTCGGTGTACATGTTGGCGCCGTCGCGATAACGCATGGACCCGCCAAGGCCCGCAATGCGAATCCCTCGGTACGTGTACACGCTGTCTTCTACGCAGATACATCCGCCCGGTGCATGACGTGCGTAGCGGTCATCGTGATTGCCACGCACGTAGATGAGCGGTTTGTTGATGACCGTAACCAAAAACTCAAGATAGTCCGGGTCCAGATCGCCGGCGGACAAAATCAGGTCGACGCCCTCAAAGCGTTCCTTGCGAAAGCACTCCCAAAGGCATCGTTCTTCGGTATCGGCTATGGCAAGGATTTTCATAGGGCAGGGACTTTCGGCTCATCGTCGAGCTGCGGAATGGTGCCTACCACGTTGTCCGCCAGCCAATTCATCTCGACAATCTGCGTGCTCGGCAGCGGAGGGAAGCCTTCGATCTGTACCACGCCGTTCTGGCTGTGGAGCTCGCCGCCAAAGGGGTTGATGGATCCCACAACAATGCCGTTGCGGAGCAACTGCACGAGTTTGCGCGTTTGGTAGGGTAGGCCCGGAGCGTAACGGATGTCGATAACGCCGGAGCTCATGCCATACCAGTAGTTGACAGCGCGCACTTGGTTGTCGTCGCTGGTCTCGTCCCACGTGCCGTGAAGAAGGCTGCGAACGATGAGCTCGTAGTAACGGCCCCAGTTCCATACGGGCATGGCGATGCCGGTGACTTTGCCGTCGACCAAGCGGTGAAGCCCGTAGGCCGTTGGGTCTTCGAGCGACTTTGACATGTCAGCGCCGGTCATGACGCTTACGCCTTCGCGGCACATGGCTTCGGCAAGACCACCGGCGGGAACATCGCCCCAGGTGAGGATGACCTGCGCGCGCGGGTCGAGCAGCGAGGCGCCAATCGCAAAGGCGTTGATCTCGCTGAGTGCGCCCGAGGCGAAGACCGACGCGTGGTAACCGATGCGGTGGTTGTCCGCCATGCTGGCCGCAAGGGCGCCCAGCAGAAACTTGGCCTCGTACATCTTGCCAAAGTACGAACGGACGCTTTGATGGGGAAGGCCGATAGAGCAGTTGAGGAACCGAACCCGGGGATACTCAACGGCAGCTCTGAGCGTATATTCCATCAGGCGGTGCGAGGTCGAGAAGATGACGTTTGCTCCATGTTTGACAGCCGTTTCCACGGCGGCGTAGAACACATCCGGATCGTGACAGTCCTCGAACGCCTCGGTGCGCACGATACCGCCAAAGTGCTCATCGAGATACTGACGCCCTTGGTCGTGCAGGCTGTCCCAGCTCGACGTCGCACAGGGGAACTCATGGATAAAGGCGATGCGCAGGGGGTTGGCCGTCGAGTAGACGGTCTTGCCCATAAAGAAGTTGAGCACGCCAGAGGTGGACTTGGCGGGCGTCTCCTCCTCGTCGACGCTCGGTGCTTCGACAAGATCGACCTTGTCCTCGTCATTTTTGCCGGCAATGACCAGCTCGCGCCAGATCTTGCACAGGCGGTTTACGACGATATCCGTTGGCGTATCCAGCAGGCGGTCCTGGTTGTACACATTGAGGTAGACGAGCATGGCGTCGGCGGGCGTAATGTCCAGGTGATCGCCGCCTGCGCGAAGGTAGGCACGCTTAAAGAGCAGGAAAGTGTGGCGCAGGTAGTCGACCTTTTTCTGCGGCCATTTTTCGATAAGGTTCTGACCGAGCATCTTCGCGAGCGTTTCGTAGCTTCCCTCACGCGAGAACTCGATCTCGTATAGGGGGCAGACGCGCCAAAACGCGCAGAACTCGCCGTACAGGCGGCTTTCGACGGAATCCCATGTGCCGGGGTAGAGACGGGTGACCTTGGCCGAAACCGTCGGGGCGTCTAGGAATTTGAGGACACTGACGCGTTTGTTGCCTTCTTGGACATAGAACCGATGCATGAACTCGGTGACGATGACGGGGTCGCGATAGCCCTCGGTTACCTGGATGTCGTAGAGGTTGGACCACTTGCGGGCGAACTCGGTGTTAAACGGCAGCA
>DBEWTR010000170.1:0-3173 GCA_048205775.1 Collinsella sp.
GGCGCGGGCGCGGGCCTTCTGGTCCTCCATGCAAGCGGTAAAGCCGTCCATGTCGACGTCGTGACCGGCAGTACCGGCGATCTCGACGGTCAGGTCGATGGGGAAACCAAAGGTGTCATGCAGCTTAAAGGCGACGTCGCCCGGAAGGACAGCGCCCTCAGCAAGCGCGGCCAGGGCCTCGTCCAGGTAAACGCGGCCGTTGTCGAGCGTCGTGGAGAAACGCTCCTCCTCGGAGGCGACGATGCCCTTAACGAGCGCGACGTTCTTGAGCAGCTCGGGATAGGCCTCGCCCATCTGAGCGTTGACCTCGTCGATAAACTTGGTCAGGAAGGCGCCCTCGATGCCCAGCAGACGACCGTGGAACACGGCACGGCGGAGCAGGCGGCGAAGGACGTACTCGCGACCCTCGTTGCCGGGCAGGATGCCGTCGGAGATCATAAAGTCGACGGCACGGGAGTGGTCGGCGATGATGCGCAGGGAGCGGCTGGCACCGGAGTAATCGTCGGCGTCATAGGTCTTGCCGCTGATCTTCTCACCGAGCTTGATGAGGTGCTGCATCAGATCGCCGTCGTAGTTAGCGGTCTTGTGCTGCATGATAGCGGCCATGCGCTCCAGACCCATACCCGTATCGAGGTTGCGGTGCGGCAGCTCCGGCATGGAGCCGTCCTCCTGGCGGTCGTACTGGGTAAACACGAGGTTCCAGAACTCAAGGAAGCGGTCGCAGTCGCAGCCGGGCTTGCAGTCGGGGCTGCCACAACCGACCTCTTCGCCCATGTCAAAGTAGATCTCGGAGCACGGACCGCAGGGGCCGGTGGGGCCAGCGGCCCAGAAGTTGTCGTCCTCGCCCAGACGCGAGATGTGATCCTCGGCAACGCCCAGGGAGCGCCACACGTCATGGGTCTCGTCGTCCTCGGTAAAGACGGTGAAGTACAGGCGGTCGAGCGGCAGCTTGAACTCCTTGGTGATGAGCTCAAAGGCCCAAGCGCAAGCCTGCTGCTTGGAGACGCCGCCAAAGGAGAAGTCGCCGAGCATCTCAAAGAAGGACAGGTGACGGCCGTCCTCGCCGATGCAGTCGATGTCGTTGGTGCGGACGCACTTCTGGCAGGAGATCGCGCCGATCTCCTTCATGGTCTTCTTGCCCTGGTAGTACTCCTTAAACTGGTTCATGCCGGCGTTGGCAAGCAGCAGCGAAGGATCGTCGGGGACGAGGGACGAAGAAGGATAGAGCTTAAGACCGCGCTCCTCAAAGAAGTTGAGGAACTTGGAGCGAATCTCGGCCGTAGTCATTGACGGGTAGTCAGCACTCATAGAGGGAATCTCCTCGGTTTCACATCGAAACAGTTCAAACGTAACGATATTACCATCCCACCGCGCCTGTGCAAAAAAGAGGGCCGCCAAACAGCGACCCTCCAGCGAAAGTGCACGTTATTTAGTACTGCGCGATCCTTTGAAAAAGGACTGCTGTATAATTGCATATAAGATTCACCCGGAAGGAGCGATCGATGAAAAGCAAACGATTTGTCCTAAATGCACTTCTGGTTGTAGCACTTTTAGCGCTCTTAGCCTTCTCATGCTGGTACGCAAACCAACCATCATTTGGATACGTATTGTATACAGTAATGTCCGGCGATAAGGCTTATTACACTCTACGCGCAATTGACGTTCTCTTTTTCTATGTAGCCGGCCCCTTATCAATCGCTTTGGTCGCGTTTCTTGTCATTTACAACTTCAAGAAACGTTAATAGAACCTATTTAGAATCCGAATCGTCCATGGAGCCGTCGATGCCGGTTTTGGTGTCGTCGTTCATATTGAAATCGTCGTCTTTGGCGAAGGGATTCTTGAAAAAGCCCGTAGCATCGGGCTGAAGGCCCGAGAGCTTCATCCAGGGATTATCGAGCTCGGGTTTGGGCATGGCCTGGGCCTCGGGCGCAGTCTCGTTACCGATGAGCTCGGACTCATAGATGAAGGTGTCGTCGCCGAGCGCGTCGTAGGCGGCGACCGGGTTGCCATCGGCATCGCGGTACGGCGTGCCCTTAAACACGGCTCCGTCATAGGCCACAAGCTGACGGCCGGTCTCATTCTCAAAGTAGTACACGAAGATGCCCTTGAGGGCCGCACAAAGCGGGATGGCAATAATCATGCCGATGGGCCCCATGAGTGCCGAACCAATAACGAGCGCCGTGAGGCTCATAATGGGATGCACCTGCACTGAGCTCTGCATGACCTTAGGCGAAATCACATTGTCGGTGACGTTTTGCGCGACCATCGTCACGATGAGCGTCCATAACGCCAACATGGGGCTGAACATAAAGCCGAGTACCGTGGCGATTGCCGCGCTCACCCAGGGACCGACGACCGGAACCAAGTGCATGATGCCAGTGAAGATAGCCATGAGCGCCGCATACGGATGGCCGATAATCAGGAAGCCGATAAAGGCGAGGAAACCACCGCAGATGGACGTCACGACCATACCGCGCATGTAGCCGCCGACAGAGCGAGAAAGGATGGCGACCATAAAGCGGTACGAGGTCTCCTTCTCCTGACCGATGATGGTGCAAATCTCGTGATGCATGCGAGGGTAGTCGCAGGCCATCCAGTAGGCAAGCACCAGACCAAGGAAGATCACGAACAACTGCGAGGCCGTATTGGTGATGAGCGGGAACACACCGCGGCCAAGCTCGGCAGCAATCTGAGACACATACTTCGATGCCACGGTAACCAGCGACGAAAGATTATCGTCCAAATACTCCTTGAGCGGCGTGTTATTGAGCGTCTTGGCATGCGAGATCATCTCATTGAGATCGCCACCCGCAACACGAAGCTGCTCGGGCAGGCGGCTCAGGACTTCCATGATCTGACCAAAGAGAATCGGCGACAAGATGCAAACGACACCGACGAGCACGGCAACAACAACAATAAGCGCGATAAGCGAACCGATGCCGCGATTCACGCCATGGTGCTCGAGCCAGTTGGTGATCGGGGACATCACAAAGGCAATGATGGAACCAACAGCGAGAAACTCGATAACCGGCGCCAGGATGCCCATAAGGTTAAAGATGACAGCGGCGATGACAATGCAGCCGACAACAGCCCAAATGCGCAGCGTCAGAATGCGGGTGTCGCGCAGCACGCGATCGTTTTGTTGGGGGTGCTCACTCATGAACGAATCATC
>DBEWTR010000178.1:0-3349 GCA_048205775.1 Collinsella sp.
GCGCGGGCGGCCCTCTCCGCGTCCGCCTCGTCGCATTCCCCTGCCCCGGGCGCCTCCTCTGCATCCCCGCCGGGGAGAGCGCCTCGCGCACGGGCATCCCCAGCGACGCGAGGTGCCTGGTGAGGCCCGCCCCGTAGGACGACGTCCCCTCCATCGCGATGCAGGCCGGCTCCCCGGCCGCCGCGATCGCCCCGGCGAGCGCCTCGTAGCCCGCCGCGTCGGCGGGGAACTGGCGGGACAGGACCTTGCGGCCCCTCCAGTCCAGGACGCACAGCCAGTGCGAGTCGGCGTGGGTGTCGACCCCGCAGAAGACCGGCCCGCGGGCGCCGGGTGTCGATTCGGTTCTCATGTCTCGCTCCGTTCTTTCCGTGCTCGCCTGGACCGGGCAGACGGCACACTGACGGGGCGCGATAGAATGCGGTTGTTCGGGTCCGCGGTATCGCTCCATGCTCCTATTAGGTCATGCGGCGGTCTCGGCTCGCCGCGGCCCGCGCGGGACCTGTCAGGAAACGAGGGCAGCCCTGTGGGCGCCCGCGGAATGTGGGGTCACCGCGCGGTCCGCATCTGATGGTGTCGACGTCAATGGTATACGGGTGCATCATCGACGTCTTCAATACAGAAAACATCAGTGCGGGATGTTTTGGAAAATAACCCAAAACCGGCCATGTGGGGTCCTTTGGAGTCACCCTTTAGGCGGAACTCTCCAAATTATTTGGATGAGTCGTTTACTTACTTGTACTGTTACCGTCTTCCCGCTCTTGTTGGGGTATGCTTTGTTCGTATGTAAACGTATGACATGTTGATGGGGGAGGGTGCTATGGCTCGCGAGAGTGCTCGTTCTAAGGATACGGCTAAGCCTGGCATCAAGGAAGTTGCGGCGGTGGCGGGGGTTTCGCCTACTACGGTATCTCGCGTGCTTAATAATCGCGGCTATATTAGCCAAGAGACCCGCGATAAGGTCCATGCCGCGATGAAGCGCATCAACTATACGCCCAACGATATCGCTCGTGCCATGCTCAACGGTCGCCTGAATCTTATCGGTATGATCGTCCCCTATGTCAGCAGCCCGTTTCATGCCCAAGTGGTTCAAGTCATTGAGCGTACCCTGGCCGAAAACGGTTTTAAGATGCTGCTGTGCAATAGCGCCAATCGACCCGAGCTTGAGCGCTCTTATATCGACATGCTTCGACGCAATATGGTTGATGGCGTCATCGTCAACTCGCTTAATATCGGTGCCGAGGCGTATGCCGAGATGGGCTTGAGTCTGGTTGGTATCGACTGCGACCTTGGCGAGGCTTCTGTTCAGATTGCGAGTGACAGCTATAGCATCGGCGAACTTGCCACGCGTCGCCTGATCGATGACGGTTGTTCACGCATCCTGTGCCTGCGCAGCAATAGCCGCATGCGCATGCCTGCCAATAAGCGTACCGATGCCTGCCTCGATGTTGTTGAGCAGGCCGGTTTGCCCGCGCTTGTCCGTGAGGTCGAGTTCGTTAAGCCCGACGACGAAAAGAGCGCGGTCGTTGCGAAGATCCTCGATGAGAACCCCGATATTGACGGCATCTTTGCGGGAGACGACACGATGGCGGCTATCTGTCTTAACGTGATGAAGCAGCGCGGCTTGAGCGCTCCGGACGATATTAAGGTCGTGGGCGCGGATGGCGCCCGCCGCACTATGACGTTTATGCCTGACTTAACAACCGTTCGTCAAGATATCGATCGCATCGGAGAGCTCGCGGCGCAATCCATCATCGCTCTTGTTAACGGTGAAAAGCCCGAATCGAATACCAAGCTCCCCGTTGAACTCATTGAGGGCAAACCCGCGTAGTTCATCCCGTGCCAAAAGAATTCCTCAAACGCCTCTGATGACCGTTCGCCGGCATATGTCAACCGTTTGCCGACGACTGGAACTGCGAAAAGACGTATTGGTGTGAAAACGTTTGACATATGAAAACGATTGACATATCTTGCAGTTGTACCGAGTTAGTATCACGTGGGAAGGAAGTCTCGGATGCACAAGGTGTATTACCAGCCTGAGGGAATTTGGGTGGGCGACATCATGCCGTACGGCGAGGACGGCACGTTCTATCTCTATCATCAGCGTGACACGCGAAACCCCGGACCTTTCGGAGAGCCGTTTGGCTGGGCACTCGCGACAACCAAGGACTTCGTCAATTACAAAGACTTTGGCGAGAGCCTTGAGCGTGGCGGCGACGAGGAAGTCGACCAGTATGTTTATGCCGGCACGGTGTTTAAGGTGGGCGACAAGTACCATGCGCTCTACACTGGTTGCAATCGCGATAAGGTCAAGGCACGCTTGATGAAGCAGGTTCTTCTTCACGCAACGAGTGACGACGCCGTCAAGTGGGAGAAGAACATCGCCGAGACGCTGCTTCCGCCCCAGGAGGGTTACGATGACCGCAACTGGCGCGATCCCTTTGTGCTTTGGGATGAGGAGAACGAAGAGTACATGCTCATCCTCGGCACGCGTGTGGGCGAGGACAAGCGTCTGATGACCGGTCGTCTGGTCAAGTTCACCTCCAAGGACCTGGATACCTGGGAGTTCCAGGGCGACTGGTGGAATCCGGGCCTGTACACCATGTTCGAGATGCCTGATCTCTTTAAGATGGGCGACTGGTGGTATCTGGTGTTCTCCGAGTACAGTGATGGCAACAAGACCCGTTACCGCATGTCTCGCTCTATCAACGGTCCTTGGATCACTCCTGCGGACGATTCCTTCGATGGCCGCGCGTACTATGCCGCGCGTACCGCATTTGACGGCGAGCGCCGCGTTCTCTTTGGTTGGGTTCCTACGCGTGACGAGGGCGGCGACCCCAGCTCTTACCTGTGGGGTGGCACCTTTATGCCCCTCGAGATCGTTCAGCGTGCCGACGGAACGCTCGGCACCAAGCTTCCTGACAGCATGCTTGGCGCCTTTGGCGAGGCTAAGGCAGTCGAGGCCTTTGAGCTCTCCTGCGAGTCGGGCAAGGTCGAGCAGGTGCTCGCCGCGGATGCCGGTTCCACCTATATGCTCGATGCCGACATCGAGCTCGCCGGTGACGCTGCCGGCTTCTCGGTGAAGCTTGCCGAGGACGCCGAGTCCGGTCTTGCCTATGAGTTCCGCGCCAACCTGCGTGAGGGCAAGCTCGAGTTTACGGCGGCCCCCCAGTATCCGTGGTTCCAGGTCAACAACATGGGCCTCGAGCGTCCGTTGTTCTTTAAGGGCGAGGGCACTCATCATGTGCGCCTGGTCGTTGACGACGATATCGCGACCATCTTTGTCGATGATGTTGCGCTTAACGCTCGATTCTGCAATAAGCAGGGCCAGGGTGTGGCGCTGACGGTCACC
>DBEWTR010000182.1:0-6495 GCA_048205775.1 Collinsella sp.
AGTCAACACAATTCCTGCAAATTTGGCCGAGAATGGAGCAGCTATGGCCCACGCAACAACCCGAGCCTTCGCCGATGAGCGCCGTGCCGCCATCATGGAAATGCTTGAGCATAATGCCTCGGTGCAGGTAGCAGAAATCGCCCAGACCTTTGGCGTGTCCTCCGTTACCGCCCGCGCCGACCTGGACGCGCTCGCCGAAGCAGGCAAGCTGCGCCGCACGCATGGTGGCGCCGTATCGTTCCACAAGCGTCTGACTGTTTCCACGCAGGATCGCCGCATCAATGTCAACGTCGCCGCCAAGCAGGCCATCGCGCAAAGCGCCATCGAGCTCGTCAATGACGGCGACACGCTTCTCGTCGACTCGGGCACCACGGCGCTCGAGTTTGTCCGGCTCCTCGACCAGCGCAACGGCATCACCGTCATCACGGCCGACATTACCAATGCCGATTACAGCGACGAGAGCATGCCCTCGGTCGATGTCGTCATGCTGGGCGGGACACTGCGCAAAGGTCATCGCTATCTGTACGGCCCACTTACCATGCAGGCTCTCCAAATGGTCCACGCCGATCTTGCCGTCATGTGCCCTGGAGCTTTTGTTCCCGGCTGCGGCTTTACGACCGACTTTCCGCAGATGGCCGAGACCAAAGCGGCTATGGTCGGTGCCGCTCGTCAAAGCGTCGCCCTTATGGACGCCAGCAAGGTTAACGGACGCGGCATGTACCGCTTTGCCGAGCTGACCGATGTCGACACCATCGTGATGGACCGTGATCCCGATGGCGCCGTCGCCACCTCAATCGCCGAGACCGTCGACGACGCCCGCCCAAGTCTCGTCATCGCCGGCGCTTAAACAAAAACCACCACAAAGGTGCCTGTCCCCTTTGTGGTGGTTTTGCTCGTTAAAAGCGAAATATCGCTACTTGGAAAGCTCGTCGGCGAGGGCCTCGATCTGAGCGCGCGAGGCGTCGTTGAGCGAGCCCAGCACGGTCACCTTGTTCTGCGCCAGAGTGATGTCCTTCATGCCCTCGAGCTCCTTGGTCATAACCTTGGCGGCAGTGGGCGCCCAGGATCCGGCCTCGACGAGCGCCACCGTACGGTTCTGATAGGCGTGCTCGGCAAGCGTATGGATAAAGGTGCTCACGAACGGGAAGATCTCGCCCTGATAGGTGATGGAGGCGAGCACCAGACGGTCATAGCGGAACGCGTCCTCAACGGCCTCGGCCATGTCGTCGCGAGCTAGGTCAAAGACGGAGACCTTCTGGCCACGGGCCTCGAGCGCAGAAGCGAGCTCCTCAACGGCAGCCTTCAGATGGCCATACACACTCGCATAGGCAATCGTGATGCCCTTGTCCTCGGGCTGATAGCTCGACCAGGTGTTGTAGGTGTCGAGGTAATAGCCCAGGTTCTCGCTAAGAACAGGACCGTGAAGCGGGCAGATGATCTGGATGTCCAGATCGGCGGCCTTCTTGAGCACGGCCTGCACAAACTTGCCGAACTTTCCCACGATGCCAAAGTAGTAACGGCGTGCCTCGCAGGCCCAACCCTCGGGATCTTCGATGTCGTTGGCGCCAAACTTGCCAAAGCCGTCGGCGCTAAAGAGCACCTTGTCGGTGGACTCGTAGGAGAAAATCACCTCGGGCCAGTGCACGTTGGAAGCACCGACAAACGTCAGGCTGTGGCCGCCCAGGTCGAGCACGTCGCCATCTTTGACGACCATCTTGCGCTCGGGGAAGTCGGTGCCAAAGTAGTTGACCATCATGCGGAAAGCACCCATGCTGGCCACGATCTGCGCCTGGGGATAGCGCTCCATAAAGGCAGCGATACCGGCGGAGTGATCGGGCTCCATGTGATGGACGACCAGGTAGTCGGGCGTGCGGCCGTCAAGCACGGCCTCGAGGTTGCCGAGCCACTCGTCAACAAAACCGCCGTCGACTGAATCGGCGACAGCGATCTTTTCGCCCAAGATAACATAGCTGTTGTATGCCATGCCGTTCTCGGACACGTCGTACTGGCCCTCGAACAGGTCAATGTCGTGATCGTCGACACCGATGTAGCGGATATCCTTGGTGATCTCCATCAGGCAAAGCCTCCTAGATAGACAAAAGAACCCGTCTATCATAACACTCGCCTTCATAGCCACGGCTATCCGTCAGCATCCTTACCGATTGTTATTGAGGCGGAATATACCGCCGTTGACCTGCACAAACTATGCGCGCGGTATTGCTGTGCTATGTCGAATAATGAGCTGGCCGGGAATACGAATGGCAACGGTTTTGCCCGCCGTACCCGCCTCGGGAACCGCATGCTCGAATACCTCGCGTCCACGCTGATGTAAATCGAATCGCACGGTCGTGAGCTCGTTGTGTGCCACAAAATCATCGAGCGAATCGTCGACGCCCACCACGCTCACGTCCTCGGGCACGCGCAGGCCGCTATCACGCAGCGCGGCAATCGCGCCATTTGCCATCTGATCGTTTGCCGCGTAAATCGCCGTCATGGTGTGATCGTGCTCGGCCAGGCGCCTGCCGGCCTCGTAGCCGCTGTTTGCAGACCAGTCGCCCTCGAGCGGCTCTGCCGGCTCGATGTGTTTACGCTCGAGTGCATCCTGCCAACCGGCGCGACGAAATTGTTCGTCGACCGAGAACGACGGGCCGCCAATATAGCGAATCTGCTCGTGCCCCAGCTCAAACAGGTGATCCATAAGCAATAGCGAGCAGCCGTAATGATCGGAATCGACCGTGGTCACCCGCGGGTGCGCATACATGGTAACGATGACCGTGCCAATGCCCGGCAGTGGATCAAACGTCTCAAAATCGGGCGCCATGCGGCTCATGCCGATGATGATGCCGTCCACTGGCAATGCGGCCATACGACGCGTGGCCTCGGCAAGCGAAAACTCCTCGGTCTTGGACATCTCGACCAGCGTGATGGCACAATTATGCTCGCGAGCAGCGCTGGCGATGCCGTCGATCATTGAGAGGTTGCCAAACTTGGTGACATCGTTGACGCATAGGCCAACCGAACGGTATCGACCGTCGCGCAGCGAGCGACCGGCATAACTCGGACGAAAGCCGAGCTCTTGCATAGCGGACTGCACGCGCTGGCGCGTCTGCTCGTTAACGTTGGGCAAGCCGTTGGCGACGCGCGAAACCGTCTGCTGCGAAACGCCAGCAGCGCGGGCGACGTCGGCCATGGAGACCGGACGCGTACCTGTATCGTTGGACGGGCGCCTTGCCACAGGATCACCTTCACCCTTGCGAGATCTGAATAGCGTGAATGCCGGCCCGGGCAGGAGTTTAGCCCGCGCCGAGGCCCGCTATCGTCGGACGCATGTTAACGTACTCTACTTTTTCAATCCGCATCTCTTCTGCTTTATAAGTCCATACGGCAATACCGTTCACGGCTGAATTTCTACCGATTACCAGATTCTCAAAAAGTGACAAGAGTTGTGTTATGAGTACGTTAACATAGCCCGTAACGTGCGGCATCGTGAACACTTGGTTCATGCCGCTTCAAGTTGTTAACGTACTCATAACGACGCAAAACTCACCCTCGCGCGCCAAGGAAAGGACTCCCATGACCACCCCCGACGAAAAGACATTCGCCACGCTCACCAAGCTATTTGAGGAGGAGTTTGGCCCCATCGGCGATCGCCAGGTGCTCTACGTGCACGCACCCGGCCGTTCCGAGATCAGCGGCAACCACACCGATCACGAGGGCGGCCACGTTATCGCCGGCTCGCTCGATGTCGCTGTCGACGGCATCGCCGTGGCAACCGATTCCAACAAGGTTCGCGTAGCCGACGAGGGCTATCCCACGTTTGAAATCGCGCTCGGCACGCTAGACGTTCAGGAGTCCGAGAAGGGCACGTCCGCAAGCCTCGTGCGCGGTATGGCCCACGAGATTGCAGCCCTTGGCGTTGAGCCTCACGGCTTCGATTTCGCCTTCACCTGCTCCGTCCCCTCGGGCGGCGGCCTTTCCAGCTCCGCTGCCGTCGAGGCGGCATACGGTCGCGCCATGGAGACGCTCTGGGGCGCACCCGCCATCGAGCCCGTCGCGCTCGCCCAGATGAGCCAGCGCACCGAGAACAACTACTATGGCAAGCCCTGCGGTCTGATGGACCAGGCCGCTGTGTGCCTGGGCGGCCTTGCCTACATGGACTTTGAGGACCAGGCTCAGCCTAAAACCCAGAAGCTCGAACTCAACTTTGAGGATCACGGCTATGCGCTCGTGCTCGTTAAGGTTGGTGCCGACCACGTGGCCGCCACCGACGATTACGCTGCCGTTCCGCGCGAGATGCAAGACGTCGCCGCCGAGTTTGGCAAGGCACGCCTGTGCGAGGTCGATGTTGCCGATTTTGACGCCAAGCTCCCCGAGCTGCGTGCCAAGCTGGGCGACCGTGCCTGTCTGCGCGCCGTTCACTACTGGTACGAGAATGGCCTGGTCGATAAGCGCTGGGCGGCCCTGAACGCCGGCGACATCGATCAGTTCCTGGTCCTGACGCGCGAGTCCGGCGCCAGCTCTGCCATGTACCTGCAGAATGTCGTTGCCAAGCTGGGCTCCGAGCAGCCTTCCATGTATGCCCTGGCGCTGGCCGAGCACGTGCTCGACGGCCGTGGCGCCGTCCGTATCCACGGTGGCGGCTTTGGTGGCACCATCCAGGCCTTCGTGCCGCTCGACCTGGTCGACACCTTTATCACCAAGATGAACGGCTGGCTGGGCGAGGGCTCTGCCCGCCACTACGCAATTTCTGACAAGGGGGCTTACGCGGCATGGCTGTAATGACCGACGTGCGCGAGGCTGCACAGAGCCTCATCGAATATGCCATCCACCGATCGATGATTGGACAGGACGACCGCATCTGGGCCTACAACACCATTCTGGAGTGCATCGGCGCCACGGGCCCCGCACTCGATATGGCCTGGGCGCTCAAGACCGAGAAGATTTCGCTCTTGCACCCCGATACACTCCCCGACTTTGACCTGGAGGGCACGCTTGCCGCGCTTTCCGAGGCTGCCGTTGCCAACGGTGCTGTCGAGGACACGGCGTCGGGCCGCGATCGCATCGCCATGCGCATCATGGGCGCGCTCATGCCGAGGCCTTCGGTTGTAAACGAGGAGTTCAACGGACGTATGGGCGTCAACGAGCCCCGCGCCGCGACCGACTGGTTCTATGGTCTGTGCCGTGACGCCGGTTACGTGCGCCGCGCCGCCATCGCGCGCAATATCAAATGGAGCACCCCCACCAACTGGGGCGATCTTGAGATCACCATCAACCTGTCCAAGCCCGAGAAGGACCCGCGCGATATCGCCGCGGCTGGTGCCGCAAAGAACACGGGCGAGAAGTATCCCGCCTGCCAGCTCTGCATCGAAAACGAGGGCTATCCCGGACGCTCCGCCGCAGCCGACGGCGGCGCTCACCCCGCCCGCCAGAATCTGCGTGTTATCCCCATCCAGCTCGACGGCGAGCGTTGGGGCTTCCAGTACAGCCCGTACGCGTACTTTAACGAGCACTGCATTGCCATGAGCTCCGAGCATCGTCCGATGCACGTCGACCGCAAGGGCCTGACCTGCCTGCTCGATTTTGTGGACCTGTTCCCGCATTACTTCATCGGCTCCAACGCCGACCTGCCCATCGTGGGCGGCTCGATCTTGTCGCACGACCACTTCCAGGGCGGCGCACACGAGTTTCCCATGATGCACGCCGCCGAGGTCTCGCAGTTTAGCGTGCCCGGTTTTGACCAGGTCAGCGGTACCGTGCTGCAGTGGCCGCTCTCGGTGCTGCGCCTGCGCTCGCACGACCGCGCTCAGCTGCTCGACGCTGCCGAGAAGATTATCCTCGCCTGGCGCGAGTGGACCGATGAGTCTGTGGGCGTCATCGCGCACACAGCCGATGGCGTGGCGCACAACACCGTGACGCCCGTCATTCGCCGCGTAGACTCCCGCGGCAACGCCGGCGGCGAAATCTACGAGGCCTACCTGGCGCTTCGCTGCAATATCACGACCGACGAGCACCCGCTGGGCGTATTCCACCCGCATGCCGAGTATCACCACATTAAGAAGGAGAACATCGGCCTGATCGAGGTCATGGGCCTGGCGATTTTGCCGCCGCGCTTGGTTCCCGAGCTCGGCGCTGTCCGCGAGCACCTGCTGGCGGCCAAGGCCGATGCCAGCTACGACCTTGCCGCCGCGCTCGAGGGCGACGACCTTTGCCGCAGCCACGCCGCATGGGCCGAGGACGTCTTTGCCCGCCGCGCCGACGAGCTTACGGCGGACAACGCCATCGATATCCTGCACGAAGAGGTCGGCGTGGTGTTTGGCCACGTGCTCGACAACGCCGGCGTCTTTAAATGGGACGAGGCAGGACGCGCCGCCCAGCAGCGCTTTATCGACTCGCTATAGAGCACGGGTCCGAACGTTCAACAGCAGCCCACACGACATAGCCACCTACACGACAACGGCGCCCGCCGGCACCCACGCCCGCGGGCGCCGGTTTCTG
>DBEWTR010000185.1:0-2592 GCA_048205775.1 Collinsella sp.
GGCTCTGCGCCTATATATATGAGGAGTATCCATTATGTTCAATGCTATCGCGCATGCTTTACTTGCCCTCGCGCCCGAGTTCGATGCTGCAAGGGTCGAGGACGTCCCTATGAGCCTGAAGGCCTGGATCGATGGCTCGCAGGGCAACATCCGGAGGGAGACGTTGGGCGCCAAGTGCATGGCGCGTCACTTCTTTGCAAATTAGCTACATGGCTCCGCACACGGTGGGGAATGTGTAAAACTAGCGGTTGAAAAATCGCTTTAGCGATATGGCGCATTGCTTTGGGCGCTTGTTTTGGTATTTGGAGAAAGGGGACGGTTCCATGGCTCTTTGGGGCGGTCGTTTTGAGGCGGGCGTGGCCGAGGTCACGCAGGAGTTTGGCGCGTCGCTGCCGGTCGACAAACATCTCTATAAGCAGGATATCGCCGGCTCTAAGGCGCATGCCAAAATGCTGGCGGCCCAGGGCATCATCAGTGCCGAGGACGAGCAGGCGATTGCCAAGGGCCTGACCGGAATCGAACAGGATATCGATGCCGGCAACTTCACCTTCGACATCAACGACGAAGACATTCATATGTCCATCGAGAGCGAGCTGACGCGCCGCATCGGCGAGGCCGGTAAGCGCTTGCATACCGGGCGTTCGCGCAACGACCAGGTGGCGACCGATACGCGCCTGGGCGTCAAGGCGCTGGCCAAAGAGCTCATGGAGGCCAATCTTGGGCTGCGTCATGTGCTGGTTGATGCGGCCAAGAAGTACGACAAGGTGATTCTGCCGGGCTACACGCACATGCAGCATGCTCAGCCCGTGCTGCTGTCGCATCATCTGCTGGCGTATTCCTGGATGTTCGCGCGCGACTTTACACGCCTGAAGGCCGCCTTTGATGCCGCCGACAACTGTCCGCTGGGCGCTGCCGCGCTTGCCGGCACGAGCTATCCGCTCGATCGTCAGATGACGGCTGCCGAACTTGGCTTTGCGGGCGTGATTCCCAACTCGCTCGATGCGGTTTCCGACCGTGATTTCCTCCTCGACCTGCATTACGCCGGCTCCGTCATGGCGATGCACCTGTCGCGTCTTTCCGAGGAGATCGTGCTGTGGTCGAGCTCCGAATTTGGCTTTATCACGCTTTCCGACTCTTACTCCACCGGTTCGTCCATCATGCCGCAGAAGAAGAATCCCGACTTTGCCGAGCTTATTCGCGGCAAGAGCGGCCGTGTGTATGGCAACCTGGTGCAGCTGCTCGTGACCATGAAGGGCCTGCCGCTTGCTTATAACAAGGATTTGCAGGAGGACAAGGAGGGCGCGCTCGATACCGCCCATACACTCATGCAGTGCCTGTCGGTTATGGCCGGTATGATTTCGACTTGGGCCGTCAACGAGGATGCCATGGCGCGCGAGTGCGGCGTGGGTCACCTTGCCGCCACCGATGTTGCCGATTACCTGGCTAAGCGTGGTCTGCCGTTCCGCGAGGCTCATGCCGTGGTGGGGCATCTGGTTCTGATGTGTGAGAAGCGCGGCTGCAATCTTGAGGACCTGCCGTTTGAGGTGTTCCAGGAGGCAAGCCCGCTCTTTGAGCGCGACATTACCGAGGCGCTCGACATCCCGTCGATTGTCGCCGCGCGCACGACCGAGGGCGGCACCGCCCCTGACGCCGTTGCCGTGCAGCTTGATCGCGCCGAGGCACAGCTCGTGGCTGACGAGGGTGTGTTTGGATCGCTGACCAAGGTCGTCGAGATGGGCCACGGGGTAAAGTAGGGATTTGGCTGAAGCCGTTTTGGCCATTTATTGATAAATCGTTTTCACTTTACGGGCGCCTGCTGATGTGGGCGCCCGTATTTTGTTGCTATGGGGGAGGGGCTTGTCGAGAACTTCTGTAGGACCTTTGGGCAGGTTGTGAAGGGGTTACGTTCGCGGGCGGCAACCGACCGCCTGCTCTGTTCGATGCGGTTGATGGGCGGTCGGATGGTACTCTAATCGGGCTTCGAAACAGAAGTGACACATATGGAGCGCTTTAATAAATTGCAACGTTTCAATAAACAGCTTTTTGTTTAACTGCAGCTAAAACTCTGTTACGATGCAGTCCAGGCGGGTGCCGGAATGGGACTTGGGCACGCGCGAACCTACTTGAAAGGCTACTTTTATGGCTATCGAGAAGACCTTCATCATGATTAAGCCCGACGCCGTGCGCGACCGCAAGATCGGCGAGATCGTTGCTCGCATTGAGCGCAGCGGCCTTGTCATCGAGCGCATGGAGATGACCACGCTCGAGCGCGCTACCGTCGAGGAGCACTACGCCCATCTGGCCGACAAGCCCTTCTTTGGCGGTCTCTGCGACTTTATGACGAGCGGTCCGGTCGTCAAGATGGTCGTTTCCGGTCTCTCCGCTGTTGCTAAGATGCGCACCCTCATGGGCGCTACCAACCCGCTTGAGGCTGCTCCTGGCACCATCCGCGGCGACTTTGCCGTCGATGTCAACGCCAACGTGATCCACGGCTCCGACTGTTTGGAGAACGCCGAGATTGAGATCAAGCGCTTCTTTGGCTAAACCAGCTTTGACTCCTTAAAGCTGTTAGCGTGTGGCTTGGGCGCCGCG
>DBEWTR010000207.1:0-1623 GCA_048205775.1 Collinsella sp.
CATCGGTCCCGGCGTGGCGGCGCGTCTCGAAAAGTACGGCGCCTATGATCTCATGGGCGTCGCAGCGCTCGACGAAAACCTGCTCTACGACGAGTTTGGCGTGAATGCCGAGTATCTGATCGACCATGCCTTTGGACGCGAGCCGACGACCATCGCCGACATCCAAGCCTATCGCCCCCAAGCGACTTCGACCACCACGGGACAGGTGCTCTCGAAGGGCTATGCCTACGAACAGGCCTATACGGTGTTACGTGAGATGGTCGACACCGCCGTGCTGGACCTGGTCGACAAGCATGTGGTCTGCGACAGCATTTCGCTCTTTGTGGGCTACGCAAGCGAGCGCGCCGACATTCGCCGGCTCGATGCCAGTGGCACGGCGCAATACATCGACGGCTGCGGGCACCTACGCTCAAGCACCTCGGGAATCGAGCCGGCCGCAAGCGATGGCCCCGAACTTGCACCCCGCGCGCCCAAGCCCGTCCAGCGCAATGACGAGCGCCGTCGCATGGTTCGCGAGGCACAGGCGATTGACGGCATCTTCGTGGGTGAGCACGGCGGCAAGCCACGTGGCGGTTATGCCGCGCTCTTTGCCCATTCCAACGCGTCGCGAAAGCTGCCCGAGCGAACCAATTCGTTTAAGAAGATCATGGGCTACTTTGATGACCTGTGGGCACAGACCGTCGATCCCAAACGACCCGTCAAACGTATTAACCTGGGCTTTGGAAACCTTATGCCCGAAGAGTTTGCCACCATCGATCTATTTAGCGATGTCGAGGCCGACGGGCGCGAGCGCGACCTTGCCCGCGCCGTTCTGGCCGTAAAGGGCAAATACGGCAAGAACGCCCTGGTCAAAGGATTGAGCTTTACAGCCGGCGCCACCGCACGCGAACGCAACGACCAGGTTGGAGGACATCGTGCCTAAACCCAACCAACAACCCATGCGCCCGCCAACCGCCTTTGAGCGTCTGGCCGACCCCGAGGGCAGACGGCGATCAACCGACCCCAAACTTACCGCCAACGGTGCCGTCCGCGCCAACCGCGCCGCGCAGTTTATGCCATTCGCCGCGCTTACGGGATACTCCGAGCTCGTGCGCAAGCAGGAGATTACCGTCGAGCCCAAATGTGAGCTGACAGAAGAAAAAGCCCTCGAGCTTTCGAGTAAGCTCGAGGGCCTCAGGCGTGGCGACCTGGTGCGCGTCACCTATTACGATACGTATGGCTATCGCGCCCGTACCGGCATTCTCGACGAGGTGCTTCCCGCGTTCAAACTGCTCAAACTCCGGGACATCGCTATCGACTTCGATGACATTCAAGACGTAGAGCTGCGCGGTCGAGCCTCGTGACGAGCGCCGTCTAAGACGGAGCCTACGGCTTCATGACGTAATAGCCCGCATCCTTCACGGCAGTCTCGAGCGCCTCGCGATAAATCGGTTTTTTAGAGCGCACGCGAGCCGTATGGTCGGCATAGGTCACCGTAGCCCAAATGCCATCGAGCGTGTTAAGGGCGTTCGCAACATTTTGTGCGCAGCCGTCACAGCTCATGCCGCCGATAAGCAAGTCGTCGCTATAGGGATAGTGGGACGCATCGGTATCCGCGACCTCGACCCTCTTGGCTTTCTTTCT
>DBEWTR010000210.1:0-3991 GCA_048205775.1 Collinsella sp.
CGTTAATCTCGGTCGTGATCGAAGCCTGGCGCACGCGACTATACGTGCGGGTAAGGGTCGAGATGATCGCGGTGGCGTTTTCCGTCGCGGAGTGCATGGCCTTGCGGCGTGCACCCTGCTCGGCAGCCGCCGAATCGATCAGGGCCTGGTAGATGACCGTCAGGATATAAGACGGTACAAGCTTGCCGAGAACATGCTCGGGAGAGGGCACGAACTCGAACGTGGACGAGATGCGCTTAGGGGCGTCGGTCTCGTTCTTACGCGGACCGTGGGCCATAGCGATCATCTCGGGGTCGAGCGGCAACAGATGCTCGACGCGAAGCTCCTGATCCACGCGGTTCTTGGCGTGGTGGTAGACAAGCTCGACACGGTCAAGCTCACCGGCACGATACGCATCGCAGATATGAGAGGAGATCATGCGGGCCTGATTGAAATCGGGCTCAGAGGAGTTGCCCTCAAAGTGCATGACGACGTTTGCGCGGTCACGGAAATACGTGGCCGGCTTACGCCCGCACGCGATGATCTCGCACTCGATGCCGTCGTTCGCCCAAGAAGCGGCGAGCTTTTCGGCCGTGCGCTCCACCGTCGTATTGAAACCGCCGGCAAGGCCGCGGTCCGAGGCAATAACGACAATCAGGCCATGCTTGACACTCTCATGCTTCTGCAGCATGGGATCGGTGCCCGAACAGGAGGCGTCGCCGGCGACCGTCAACATGACGTCGGTCAGCGCCTCCTTATAGGGCTCGGCCTGCTTGGAGCGATCGAGGGCACGACGAATCTTGGCCGTAGAGACCATCTCCATCGTGCGCGTGATCTGCTTGGTCGTGGTAACCGAGGAGATTCGCTTCTTAATGTCGCGAAGGTTGGCCATGGGGCTTAGTTCTCCTCTGATCCAGAAACATCCGAATGGTGCTTGGCCATGAACTGCTGCTTGAAGTCGCCGATGACGCGCAAGAGCTCAGCCTTGGTGTCATCATCGATCTTCTTGGCGCGAACCTTGTCGAGCAGCGAGCCAAAGCCATTGTCCATGTACTCGATGAGCTCGGCACGGAAAGGCAGCACGTCGGCGATCTCCAGGTCATCCAGGAAGCCCTCGTTGCCAGCGAACAGCGTAACAATCTGCTCGCCAACCTCAAACGGCTTGTAACGTGGCTGCTTCAGGAGCTCGGTCATGCGGGCACCATGGGTCAGCTGCTTCTGCGTAGCCTCGTCAAGGTCGGAGCCAAACTGGGTAAAGCCGGCGAGCTCCTGATACGAAGCGAGGTCCAGACGGAGGTTGCCGGCGACCTGCTTCATAGCCTTGGTCTGCGCGTCGCCACCGACGCGGGACACGGAAATGCCCACGTCAACTGCCGGGCGCTGACCCTGGAAGAAGAGCTCGGACTGCAGGTAGATCTGACCATCGGTAATGGAAATGACGTTGGTCGGAATGTAGGCCGAGACGTCGCCGTCCTGGGTCTCGATGATCGGCAGAGCCGTCATGGAGCCGTAACCGTTCTTCTTGGACATCTTGACTGCACGCTCGAGCAGGCGAGAGTGCAGGTAGAAGATGTCGCCAGGATAGGCCTCGCGTCCGGGCGGACGATGCAGCGTCAGCGACATCTGACGGTAGGCCACAGCCTGCTTGGACAGGTCATCGTAGATGACGAGCACGTGGCCACCGGGGTTGGTCTCGCTGGCGGGCTTGCCGTCCTCGCCGTTGTACATGAAGAACTCGCCGATAGCGGCACCGGCCATAGGCGCGATGTACTGCATAGGGGCGGAATCGGCAGCGGTGGCCGAAACGATGATGGTGTAGTCGAGCGCACCGTGCTGAGCGAGGGTCTCGCGGATGTTGGCAACCGTGGAGGCCTTCTGGCCGATGGCGACATAGATGCAGACCATGCCCTTGCCGCGCTGGTTGAGGATAGCGTCGATGGCAATGGCGGTCTTACCGGTCTTACGGTCGCCGATGATAAGCTCTCGCTGACCGCGACCAATAGGCACCATGGAGTCGATGGCCAACAGGCCGGTCTGAACCGGCTCGCACACCGGGGTACGGTCGATGACGCCGGGGGCCTTGAACTCGATGGGGCGACGGTGCGTGGCGACGATGTCGCCCAGGCCGTCGATGGGCTGGCCGAGCGGATTGACGACGCGGCCGAGCATGGCGCGGCTCACGGGGATATCCATAATGCGGCCAGTGGTGCGGCACTCGTCGCCTTCCTTGATGGAGTCGACGGCACCAAACAGAACGGCGCCGACCTCGTCACGGTCAAGGTTCTGGGCAAGGCCGAAGACGGTCTCACCGGTATCGGAGCTCTTGAACTCCAGAAGCTCGCCTGCCATGGCGCTCTTGAGGCCGGAGACGCGCGCGATGCCGTCGCCTACCTCGTCGACCGTTGAAACCTCATGCGTATCGACCGTCGCGGAGAGGCTCGTGAGCTGCTCCTGCAGTTTCTTGGCGATATCCTGGGCATTGAGGGTTTCGGACATTAGGCTTCACCTCCGTACGAATTAGCAGAGTTTGCGAGGGTCTCCTGCGCGATGCGCAGCTGCGTCTTGACGGAAATGTCACGACGCTCGCCGCGGGCCTCGAGCACCAGGCCGCCCACAATAGACGGGTCGACCTGCTCGATAAGGAATACCTTGCGGCCGAAGTCCTGCTCGCATTTCTTAGTGATGGTTTGACGCAGCTCGTCGTCGAGCGGGATCGCCGTGGTGACGGTCACGCCCACTACATCCTCGTCTTCCTCGGCAACAGACTTAAAGGCAGCTGCCACCTTGGGAAGAAGGTCGAGCTGGTCGCGCTTGGACATGGTGTCGAGCACGGCGATGATCTCGGGGCTGGCGCTAGCCAGACGCTCGATCATCTCGAGGTCCTCGAACACATGGTTCTCGGCCTTAGCGGCTTCCAGAAGGGAGCGCGCGTAGGTCTCGAGCACCTTGTCCTGATAGCGGCTAGTCGGCATTCAGGCTACCTGCTTCCTGGATGTAGCGCTCGATGAGCTTCTTCTGCTCGGCATCGTCCTCGAGTGCCTCGCCCACGATCTTGGTGGCGACGGCAACGGACAGGTCGGCGATGGAGCTCGCGGCACCGGCGTAGATGGACTTGCGCTCGTCCTCGACGGTCGTATGAGCCTTGGCGATGATCTCCTCGGCCTCCTTGTGAGCAGCCTCGATAATGCGGGCGCGCTCGGACTCGGCGTCCTTACGGGCCTCGAGAACAATGTCGGCAGCCTGACGACGGGCGTCGGTGACGATCGAGTCGGACTCAGCGCGCTTGGCGATAGCCTCCTGCTTGGTCTTCTCGGCCTCGTCGAGGCTCTCCTCGATCTTCTTGCCGCGCTCCTCCATGGTTTTCATGATGCCCGGCAGGGCGACCTTGGCCAGCACGATCCAGATAATCAGGAAGGCGATAAGCGCCGGGATGAACTCCGCCATCTTAGGGATGAGGATGTCCGCACCGGCAGCGCCGTCCTCAGCGAACGCGGAAACCGGCATGAGCAGCGCGGCCGCGGACGCGGAGAGTGCGATCGCGCTCTTCTGGGATGAAAGATTCATACTTGACGCTCCGTGCTATTTAACGATCAGCGCGACAACGAAGCCGATCAGAGCCAGAGCCTCGCCGAAGGCGGAGCCCATGATGAAGACGGTGAACACGCGGCCCTGGACCTCAGGCTGACGGGCCATAGCACCCGTAGCACCCAGAGCAGACAGGCCGATAGCAAGACCAGCGCCGATAACACCGAGACCGTAACCGATAACTCCCACGATTCCTCCTTTGTCGTGCGTGTCTTATTTCACGCAGGATAACCTTTTTATAACTGCCGGGCTCCATGGGTACGGGCACCGGCGGTTTAACGAATTGCCTTACCTTTAAGGCGCGAGCGGAAGACTACTCCTCCTCCGCGACCTCCTCTGCCTCGGAGACATACACGGCGGTAAGGACCGTGAAGACGTAAGCCTGGATGGCGCCGACCACAAGCTCGATCGCATAGATCAGGATGAG
>DBEWTR010000222.1:0-2685 GCA_048205775.1 Collinsella sp.
CAACCTTAATATGTCTCAGGCCCGCCCCCTCCGCCGCACACTGGGAACGCCACGTTGATGTCTGCTAAACCTTGCTCGTTCAGCTAATTACTTTGTTGGGGATCCACAATTTGCTGCAAGGTAAACTTGCATTGGGGCGTATCGTCCTCTTCTCGCGCCTCATCGAAATCGAAGATCATGATGGCGCAGTTGGGGAGTTTTGCTGGGAGCTCGAAGCCCTCTGGGGCTGCAGCCTTGATGAATTGGCGGCTGGCGCTGCCGTGGCTTACTGCTAGGAGGGTTTCGATGCCCTCGGAGCCCATGAGATTGGTGAGGGCGCCTACCATGCGTTCTTGCAGTGCGCGGCTTCCTTCTCCTCCGAAGGGGACCAGGTCCTCGCCCGGATCCCAAACGTCGGTGGGCAGGGCGTCGTGGGGGCCTTCTTCGAAGGTGCCGTAGCTGCGCTCGATAATGCCTTCACAGGGCTCGACTGCGGCGTCCGGACCGAGGAGTTCGCATGCGACAAGACTTGCCGTGTCCATGGCTCGGCCTAAGGGTGATGAGACCACTTTGTCGGGGACGACGCTGTGGGCTTTGAGCCATGCGGCCGCTGCCCGTGCCTGCTGACGGCCCAGATCGGTGAGCGGTGAATCACAGCGACCCTGGACGAGCTTTTTGACGTTGAATTCCGTCTGGCCGTGGCGGAGTAGGTATAGGCGCTTCATGCTCTCCTCTTCTGTATAACTAGCTTTACCGGCGCGGCCCTACTCGTGGGTATGGCCTACGTAGTCTTCGTCGATCGTAATCTTGGCAATTGACTTGGGATATTCCGATTCGACTCGTTGTGCCAGCGCGTGCTTTACGTCTTCGGCACTCACCTGCAGATCCGAGGGACGCACGCAGTCGAAGATCACATTGGTGTGCGTGGGGCCCGGCACGCAACGCAGATCGTGAATCGAAAGGCGGCTATCGATCTGTTGGGCCATAGCGTTGATGCGCAGGCGCATGCTCGCCAGCTTGGGGTCATCGGTCACGATGGGATCGTAATGGAGCGTGACGATCATGCCGTCCTCGTCCCTAAACGCCTGCTCGATGTTATCGAGCGTGTCGTGACTTTCCAGCGGGCTGGCCTCGGCCGCCATCTCGGCGGGTGCGCTTGCGAACTTCCTGCCCGGGCCGTAGTCGTGAACCATCAGATCGTGAACGCCCAAAACGCCGGGGTAGCTCATGATCTTGCTGCGGATATGCTCGACGAGCTTAGGATCGGGCGTCTGGCCCAAAAGCGGGCTCACCGTATCTTGGATAAGCTCAAAGCCGCTCCAGCCAATATAGGCGCCAACGGCAAGGCCAACCCAAGCGTCAAGGTTGATGCCCGTCACCTGCGAAACAATTGCGCACGCCAGCACGGCGCCCGTGGCAAGGACATCGTTCTTGGAATCTAGCGCGGTCGCATGCAGCGTCTCGGACTCAATGCGATCGCCGAGCTTTTGGTTGAGGGCCGCCATCCAGAGCTTTACGACCATCGAAAGCACGAGAACTGCCACCAGGGCAAGCGAGAACTCGACAGGTTCGGGGTGGATGACGCGCTCAACCGAGGACTTCACCAGCTCAACGCCAATCAGCAGCACGAGTGCCGCCACGACCAATCCCGAGAGATACTCGTAGCGACCGTGGCCGTAAGGATGCTCGGGGTCGGCCGGCTTGCTCGCCAGCTTAAAGCCCAGCACGCTCACGATATTCGAGCTTGCATCGGACAGGTTGTTCATGGCATCCGCCACAATCGAAACCGATCCCGACAGCACGCCAATTACGCCCTTCGCAGCGCATAGTGCCACATTGGCGAGAATACACACCACGCCAGCTAACGTGCCCACACGCGCACGGTCGCCCTGCGCACGCTTAACAATCCACTCGACCATCTACATCCGCCCCCACGGTACTACCTATATATCTATTGCTCAAACGGATTGTAGTGTAGCCACTTTGTCCCCCAGATACAAAAAAGGCCGCGACCCACACGGGCCACGGCCTTGGAGCATGGCAAAGGAATCGTCCTTGTGTCGCACAGGTTTACGCGCTTGCTTCGGCCACGCTCTTCGAGGTTTCGGGTGAATCGGCTCCGTCCCCCGTCGTCTGTCCCTTCGCCTGCACCACGCCAAAGCAGTAGCTCAGCGCCGCAGACACCGCAAATGCCACACCGCCGGCAGCGCAGCACCACAGCAGGTTCGAGATGCCGCCCGTGGCAAAGCCAATGACCATAAGGACATTCGTCATGCCGATGGTATAGGCCGTAACGTGGCCCACGGCCGCAACAAGGCCTCCGACGGCGCCGCCAATGGCCATGCACGTCAGGCACCTGCCATATTTAAAGCCGCAACCGTACAGCGCCGGCTCGCTTACGCCGCCAAGAACACCCGAGATTGAATAGCCCAGCATGAGCGCCTTCTCGTCCTTATCCGCAACGCGAAGCGACGCGCCAAAGGGCATGCCCCAAACGGCGAACGTTGCCATCGTCGCGGCGATCAGGATGCACGAATCCGTTCCCACACTCATAAACTGCGCATAGGCGAGCGATAGGACAACGTTGCTGACGCCGGCGATCTTTAGGAACTCCCAGCCCGCAGCAAGCCCCATGAGCGTGAGCAGCGACACGATGCCACCGGAATTGCCAAGCATAAACATAAGCTGGCCCAACAGCATGCCCAG
>DBEWTR010000248.1:0-4893 GCA_048205775.1 Collinsella sp.
TTTCACACAATAAAGTGGCTAAACTGCATAAACCAATAGAAATACGCATAATTATGGATATACGGACAAAACAAAAGAATAGTTGAAATAATCGCCACTTTTCTCAACTAAAGCGTCTACTATTTTGCGAACGCCGAACACGGCGAAGGATGGCCTGTTGGGTAACCGAAACCCGACGAGATTTGAGAGGAGAGCCGCATGTCGAGCCTCACCGGTAAGTCATTGAACCCTGTTATGAATCGCAGGAGCGTTATCGCGAGCGCAGCAGGTCTGGGGGCGATGTCCATTCTAGCTGGCTGCTCCTCCAACGGCGGCGACAGCGGTTCCGCTTCGGGCGACGCTTCGTTTAAGATCGGCACCATCGGACCGCTGACCGGCGCCAACGCGTCCTACGGCAAGTCCGTTACCCAGGGTGTCGAGCTTGGCTGCAAGGATTTCTCGACCAAGGAGCTGCCGCTTGCCAGCAAGGCCGAGGATGACCAGGCCGACGGCGAGAAGGCCGTCAACGCCTTTAACACCCTGCTCGACTGGGGCATGCAGGCCCTCGTCGGCCCGACCACCACGGGCGCGTCGGTTGCCGTTGCCGCCGAGTGCGGTAACGACCCCGAGACGTTCATGATCACTCCGTCCGCGTCCTCCGAGGACGTCACCAAGGGCAAGGATTGCGTCTTCCAGGTTTGCTTTACCGATCCCAACCAGGGCGTCAACGCTGCCAAGTTCCTGGCGCAGAAGTATGCGGACGAGAAGTTCGTGCTGTTCTATAACTCCGGCGACGCTTATTCTTCGGGCATCGCAGATTCCTTTAAGGTTCAGGCCGCTAAATCCAAGCTCGAGATTGTTGACGAGGAGACCTTTAAGGACGACTCCGCCACGAGCTTTACCAACCAGCTCACCAAGGCCAAGCAGGCCGGCGCTACCATGATCTTTGCGCCGATCTACTACACGCCGGCGTCCGTCCTGCTCAAGAACGCCAAGGACATGGGCTACGACGTCAAGATGATGGGCTGCGACGGCATGGACGGCATCCTGGGCGTTGAGGGCTTCGACACCTCTCTTGCCGAGGGTCTGCTGCTCATGACCCCGTTCTCCGCCGACGACGAGAAGAACGCCGACTTCGTCAACGCTTACAAGGATAAGTATGGCGAGACTCCGGACCAGTTTGCCGCCGACGCTTACGACGGCGTGCACGCGGTGGCCGAGGCCCTCGAGGAGGCCGGTCTTGGTGTCGACGCCGATCCGACCGAGGTCGCCGAGAAGCTGTCCAAGGCTATGCTCAAGATTACCGTTGACGGTCTGACCGGCAAGCTCACCTGGAACGATAAGGGCCAGGTCCAGAAGGAGCCCACGGCGTACGTCATCACCGACGGCAAGTACGTACAGGCCTAATTGGCCGCCTTACATAGAGCGGTTTTGATCCCAAGCAGGGGAGGTTTTGGCCTTCCCTGCTTGCTTGGTATCTAGGGACAGTGTAACGTCCCTGTTTCATACATTAACTGGAAACCTATTCGAAAGGGGGATGTGGAACATGACGGTCTTTATCCAATACCTGGTCAACGGCCTGTCCATGGGCAGCGTCTACGCCATCATCGCGTTGGGCTACACCATGGTCTACGGTATCGCCAAGATGCTCAACTTCGCTCACGGCGACGTCATCATGGTCGGTGCCTATGTCTCGTTCTGCGCCACGTCGTATCTCGGCCTCCCAGGCTGGGCATCTGTAGTTCTCTCTTGTGTGGTCTGCACGGTCCTCGGTGTTCTCATTGAGGGTTTGGCCTATAAGCCGCTGCGCCAGGCGGGCCCGCTGGCCGTTCTGATCACGGCCATCGGCGTGTCTTACTTCCTGCAGAACGCCGCGCAGCTTCTGTGGGGCGCCACGCCCAAGAACTTCACTTCGCTCGTCACCTTCCCGGTGCCGGAGTTCTTGGCCAAGTTTAACGTAAGCGCCGTCTCGCTCGTCACTATCGTCGCCTGCCTGGTTATCATGGCCGGCCTGATGTTCTTTACAGGTAAGACCAAGATGGGCAAGGCCATGCGCGCTGTGTCCGAGGACAAGGCCGCCGCTCAGCTCATGGGCATCAACGTCAACCGCACCATCTCGATGACGTTCGCCATCGGCTCCGCCCTTGCCGCCATCGCCGGTGTGCTCCTGTGCTCCTACTCGCCGGTGTTGCAGCCCACCACGGGCGCCATGCCTGGCATCAAGGCCTTCGACGCTGCCGTTTTCGGCGGCATCGGCTCCATCCCCGGTGCCTTTGTCGGCGGTATTCTCATCGGCATCATCGAGGCGATGGCGCAGGCTTACATTTCCACGAGCCTTGCCAACTCCATCGTCTTTGGTGTTTTGATCATCGTCCTGCTCGTCAAGCCTGCCGGCCTCTTGGGCAAGTACGTTCCCGAGAAGGTGTAGGTGAGCGTTATGAAGTTTCTTAAAGACAAGCAGACGCGTCACGACTTTGTCACGTACGCCATGTGCGTTGTGGCGTTCGCCATCGTGTTCTTTATGCAGTCCAACCACATGATCCCGCGCATGATCGCCGGTCAGCTGGTTCCCATCACGGCCTATATCGTCATGGCCATCTCCCTTAACCTCGTCGTCGGCATCGCGGGCGACTTGTCGCTGGGCCACGCAGGCTTTATGAGTGTCGGCGCCTATACGGGAATCGTCACCGCCGTCGCGCTGGAGAGCGCCGTTCCCTCCGATCCGGTGCGCCTTATCATCAGTATCGTGGTCGGCGCTATCGCTGCCGCCATCCTGGGCTTCTTGATTGGCATCCCGGTCCTTCGTCTGAGCGGCGATTACCTGGCTATCGTGACGCTGGCCTTTGGCGAGATTATCAAGGAGATCGTCACCTGCCTCATTGTGGGCGTCGATTCCCGCGGCCTGCATGTGATCTTTAACATCACGGGTAACTCCACGATCGATGACCTGCACCTGCTCGAGGACGGCACCGCCATCATCAAGGGCGCCCAGGGCGCCTCGGGCGTGTCGACGTACTCGACCTTCCTCGCCGGTGCCATCCTGGTCATGGTCGCACTCGTGATCGTGCTCAACCTGGTTCGCAGCCGTACCGGCCGTGCCATTATGGCCGTGCGCGACAACAAGATCGCTGCCGAGTCTGTGGGCATCTCCGTCACCGAGTACCGCATGATCGCCTTCGTGGTTTCCGCTGCCCTCGCCGGTGCTGCCGGAGCTCTCTTCGGCGGTAACTTCTCGCAGCTCTCCGCCACCAAGTTCGACTTCAACACGTCCATCCTCATCCTGGTGTTCGTGGTCCTGGGCGGTCTGGGCAATATGCGCGGCTCCGTCATCGCGGCGGCATTGCTCACGGTGCTTCCCGAGCTGCTCCGTCAGTTCTCGGACTACCGCATGCTCATCTACGCCATCGTGCTGATCTTGGTCATGATCTTTACCAACAATCCGCAGCTCAAGGCGTTCTTCGGTCGCGTCAAGGATCGCTTTGCTTCCAAGAAGGAGGTGGCAGCCGATGCCCAGTAAATTTGAGTTCAACAAGGGCAAGATGGTCCCGTATCCTTCTGGCGCCATTGTTCCCGACCGCGACCTGGGCGAGTGCCCGGCACTCGAGTGCATCCACCTGGGCATTGAGTTCGGTGGCCTTAAGGCGGTCGACGACTTTAGCCTAACCATCGGCAAGACCGAGATTGCCGGTCTCATCGGCCCCAACGGTGCCGGCAAGACCACGGTCTTCAACCTGCTCACCAAGGTGTACCAGCCTACGCACGGCACCATCCTGCTCGACGGTGAGGACACTTCGGGCAAGTCGGTCTACCAGGTCAACCGCATGGGTATTGCCCGTACGTTCCAGAACATCCGTCTGTTCAACACCATGACGGTGGAGGACAACGTTAAGGTCGGCCTGCACAACCAGGAGCGCTACTCCGGCTTTGAGGGCGTGCTGCGCCTGCCGACGTATTGGAAGCACGAGAAGGCCGCCCACGAGCGCGCCATGGAGCTGCTGTCCATTTTTGACATGGAGCACCTGGCAAATGAACAGGCCGGCTCGCTTCCTTACGGCGCTCAGCGCCGTCTGGAAATCGTCCGCGCGCTTGCCACTAACCCCAAGCTGCTGCTGCTCGACGAGCCTGCCGCCGGCATGAACCCGTCCGAGACCGCGGAGCTCATGGAGAACATCGTCAAGATTCGCGACACCTTTGGCATTGCCATCATGCTTATCGAGCATGATATGTCGCTCGTTATGAACATCTGCGAGGGCATCTGCGTGCTCAACTTTGGTAAGGTCATCGCCAAGGGCACGGCAGAGGAAATCCAGAACAACGACGCTGTTATTGAGGCATATCTGGGCAAGCAGGATAAGGGGGAGAACTAAATGGCAGAGCCGATGCTTTCCGTCTACAACATCAACGTCTGGTACGGCGCCATCCACGCCATTAAGGACATCTCCTTTAACGTTAACGAGGGCGAGATCGTGGCCTTGATTGGTGCCAACGGTGCCGGCAAGTCCACAACGCTCAAGACCGTCTCGGGCCTGCTGCGTTCCAAGACCGGTTCCATCAAGTTTATGGGCGAGGACATTACTCATACGCCCGCTGATAAGCTGGTTGGTAAGGGCCTGGCTCAGGTTCCCGAGGGTCGTCGCGCCTTTTTGCAGATGACGGTCGAGGAGAACCTGGAGATGGGTGCCTATACGCAGCCCAAGTCCACGGTGGCTCCGGGCCTGGAGCGCGTCTACGAGCAGTTCCCGCGCCTGAAGGAACGTCGTCGCCAGGTCGCCGGCACCCTTTCGGGCGGCGAGCAGCAGATGCTCGTTATGGGGCGCGCCCTTATGAGTAACCCCAAACTGCTTATGCTCGACGAACCTTCCATGGGTCTGGCACCGATTCTGATCGAACAGATCTTCCAGATTGTCGAGGACC
>DBEWTR010000253.1:0-1865 GCA_048205775.1 Collinsella sp.
CTCAGCCCAAGCCGCCGTGCCCTCCCCCGCCACGCTCGCCGTGGGCTCGGTTGCGCTCGACCCCGACCGCCGCGAAGTCACGGTCGGCGGCTCGCCCATCGCGCTGACCGCCCGCGAGTTCGACGTCCTCGCACTGCTTATGGCGCATGCCGAAACCGTGCTCACGCGCGAGCGCATCGCGCACGAAGCGCTGGGCTACGAATACGTGGGCGACACCAACAACGTCGACGTGCACATCGCGCACCTGCGCGCCAAGATCGAAGACGCCGGCGGCGCCCGAATCATCCAAACCGTGCGCGGGGTGGGCTATGTCTGCCGTGCGTAACGCCGAGGCCAAGCGCGTCACATCCATCGCCCGCGCCATCAACTGGAGCTATATGTGGCGCCGCTTGATGAGCTACGTCTGGCTCGATCTGTTGCTGTTGGTTATTGCGGCGGCGATCCTCGTCTATGGATACAACCAGACACTGCCCGACGGTGCGTTTACCGCAGGCTGGATTCCCGGCGCCACCGTTCACGGCATGTCGCTGACGCCAGCACGCGGCTGGGACCTGACAACGCTCACCTATACCGTCGAGTTTGCGCGTACCACCAAGACCTTCCCCCTCGCGCAGGACCTCATCGCGCTATGGCCTCTCTACCTTGTCGTTGTGGGTTGTCAGGTCATCAGCGTGCTCAACATGCTCGGCGGCGCCCGCCGCGTGCGCCGTACCATGGCGCCGCTCAACGACCTGGCCTTGCGCGTGGACGAGCTCGGCCGTATGCAGCTCTCCGGCGGCAAGATGGAAACGCTGGAGCAGGCCATCGAACGCGCAAGCGTCGACTCGCCGAGCGTCACCACCGGCGACGCCGACCTGGCAAGCATCGAGGTCGCACTCAACCGCCTGCTGCGTCAGATGCAAGAGGCCAAGCTGCAGCAGATGCGTTTTGTCAACGATGCAAGCCATGAGCTGCGCACGCCCATCGCGGTGATTCAGGGCTACGTAAACATGCTCGACCGCTGGGGCAAAGACGACCCGGACGTGCTGGCGGAATCCATCGCGTCCCTCAAGGCCGAAAGCGAGCACATGCAGGAGCTCGTGGAACAGCTGCTGTTTTTGGCACGCGGCGATGCCGGGCGCACGGTCCTGCGGCGCGCGAATACCAACCTGGCCGCACTGGTCGGCGAGGTGTGCGAGGAATCGCAGATGATCGATACCGAGCACGCGTATCGGCTGGCCTTTGACGCTGCGCTTGTCAGCGACCCGCGCTGCGACGCGCCCGTCGACGTGGCGCTCGTGAAGCAGGCTCTGCGCGTAATCGTGCAGAATGCCGCCAAGTATTCGGACGCGGGCACGCCCATCACGTTTGGCGTAGCGCCGGATGCGGGCATGGGCACGATCGACATAAGTGTTGAGGACGAGGGCATCGGCATGAACCAGGAATCCGCAGCCCACGCGTTCGAGCGGTTCTACCGCGCCGACAACGCACGCGATGCCGGCGCGCAGGGCTCGGGTCTGGGGCTCGCTATCGCCAAGTGGATCGTCGACAGCCACGGCGGCGTCATCGGTGTGACCTCGGTCGAAGGGGTCGGCAGCCGCTTTACGATTCGCCTGCCACGATAGGAAGCCCCTCGGCATAAATAAAGGGATAGGGCCACGCGGCCCTATCCCTTTTTGCCAGCTATGGCAGCTTGTGCGCTACTCGCGGCACAGGTGCACGGCGAAACCGGCGAACTCGCGCTTAAAATACACGAGCTTGGTGCCGCCGTCGGGCAGCAGCGCGCGCGACTCTTCGTTGACCTCGAGCCCGCGCTCGGCAAACCACTTCTCAGCTGCATCGATGTCGTTAACGGCAAAGCCGATGTGGCCCTTGGTGCCACGACC
>DBEWTR010000335.1:0-3512 GCA_048205775.1 Collinsella sp.
AACCCAGTTCTTCTGTTTACCGTTACAGAACGAGACAAACCTCTGACACACGGGGCGGCAGACGAGGTGACCGATGGTCCTGAGTCTCCCTCGCCTGCCGTTGGCGGGTGTTGCGGGGCTGTTCGCCGCATTGCCGCCGCACTGGGGGTGTGCGGACCGTAGGATAGTCTTATTGACGGCCTGTCAACTTGTCTGGGAGGCACTGTGACAGAAACGTTTGATATCGCAATTGTGGGCGCGGGCATCACCGGATGCGCCATCGCGCGGCAGCTCGCTCGATTTGACCTTTCCATTTGCGTGGTCGAGGCGGCTAACGATATTGCGCTGGGGGCTTCGAAGGCCAACGGCGGCCTGGTGCACGCCGGCTACGATCCGGCGCCGGACACCGTAAAGGCGCAGGTCAACGCCCGTGGCTGCGAATTGTACGGTACATGGGCGCAGGAGCTCGGCTTTTTGTTCCGCCGTACCGGGTCGATGGTGTTGGGGTTTAACGACGAGGACCGTGCGCAACTGGAGCAGCTGCGGCGCAACGGCCTTGCCAACGGCGTGCCCGAACTGTCGATCGTCGGACCCGACCGCATCCACGAATTAGAGCCGCGCGCCAGTGCCGATGCAACGTGCGCGTTGTGGTGCCCCTCGACTGGGTTTGTCGACCCGTTTGAGGTTGCCATCGCCGCGCTGGAGAACGCCGTGGACAACGGGGTGACGTTTATGCGGTCCGCTCCGGTGGAAGCGATTGAAGTCGTGGGCTCGGGCGACGACGCGCGCTTTACGCTGGCGACCCTCACTGGCAACGTGCGCTGCCGCTACCTGATCAACGCCGCAGGCAACGGAGCCGCGAACATCTCGCACATGGCCGGCGCCGAGGAGTTTCAGATGGTCTGGCGCCAGGGCAACATCGTGGTGCTGGACAAGGAACCGCGCACGCTCATGCCGCTCTACCCCGTGCCGACGCCGGTGTCGAAAGGCGTTATCGTGACGGGCACCGTGCATGGCAACACCGTGATCACCGCCACGGCTGCCGTGCGCGAGCCGGGCGACACGCAGACCTATGCGAGCGATGTGAACGCGCTGCTGACCGGCGCGCGCAAGCTGATGCCCGATCTGGATACGCGCCGCGTGGTGCGCGCATTTGCCGGCGGGCGTCCGGTCATTCAGGGAACGAACGACTTCTTTATTGGACAGTCGGCCGTGGTGCCGGGGCTGTTCCAGGCGGCGGGTATTCAGTCGCCGGGTGTGGCGAGCGCGCCGGCCATTGCCGAGCGCATGGAGCACGTGATGCGCGAGGCGGGCGTGGAACTGCACGAGCGGGCGGACTGGAACCCAATTCGCCGCGCGCCGGACGACTTTGACCGCGCACCGCTGGCGCGCAAGGAGGAGCTGATCGAGTCCGATCCCGCGTGGGGACAGATTGTCTGCCGCTGTGAGACGGTACCCGAGGCCGAAATCGTGGCCGCGATCCGACGCCAGCCGGGCGCGGTTTCGGTCGAGGGCGTCAAGCGCCGCTGTCGTGCCGGCATGGGCCGGTGCCAGAGCGGGTTTTGCCAGAGCCGTGTGGAGGCGATCCTGGCGCGGGAGCTGGGCTGCGACCCCAGCGAGGTGTTGTTGGAGGACGCAGGTTCTTGGCTGGTTGAGGGACCGCTGAAGGGGGTGCGCTAGGATGGCGGAATTCAAATCGAGTGCTACAGACAGCGGTGCCGTTGAGTCAGTACCGACGCAGGCGTTCGACGTGGTCGTTATCGGCGGCGGACCTGCCGGCATGGCGGCCGCGCTGGCCGCGCATAAGGCAGGCGCACGCGTGGCCATCGTGGAGCGCGAGCAACACCTGGGCGGCATCCTGCGCCAGTGCATCCACCCCGGTTTTGGTCTTTCGCACTTTAAGCAGGAGCTCACCGGTCCCGAGTACGCGCAGCGCTTTATCGACCAGGTGCACGCAACCGACATTGCGCTGTTCTTGGGCAGCATGGTGCTTGGGATTGATTCGGGCAAGGACACGGGCGCGTCGAGCGTGGACGAAGGTGCGGGAACCGCCGCAGTCCATACCGTCACGCTTATGAGCCCTGCCGGCATGCTGCAGCTCACCGGGCGCGCGGTCGTCCTTGCCATGGGTTGCCGCGAGCGCACCCGCAGCGAGATCAAGATTCCCGGCAGCCGACCCGCCGGCGTGTTTACGGCGGGCCTGGCGCAGCGATACATCAATATCGAAAATCTCAAGCCCGGCTCGCGTGCCGTCATTTTGGGCTCGGGCGACATCGGGCTGATCATGGCACGTCGCTGCACGCTCGAGGGGATTTCGGTCGAGGGCGTGTACGAGCTCATGCCGTACGCCAACGGTCTGCGCCGCAACGTCAAGAACTGCCTGGAGGACTTTGGAATTCCGCTACATCTGTCCACCACGGTCACGCGCGTGATTGGGCACGACCGCGTGGAAGCCGTCGAGGTAAGCCAGGTCGACGAGCACCTGGCGCCCATTCCGGGGACCGAGCGCATTGTTCCGTGCGACACACTGCTGCTTTCGGTGGGATTGATTCCCGAGAACGAGCTTTCGGTTGCCGCGGGCGTAGAGCTTGACCCGCGCACGCGCGGCGCCGTGGTTGATCAGAGCCTGCAGACGGGCGTGCCGGGCATCTTTGCCTGCGGAAACGTGCTGCACGTGCACGACCTGGCCGACAATGTGACGACCGAGTCCGAGCGCGCCGGTGTGGCAGCGGCGGCGTGGGCGTTGGGCGGCGCCGAGGCGTGCGCTGCGGGCACAGGCTGCGAGTTCACGGTCTCCCCCGCCGGCATCGCGGGCTACGCGCTGCCAGGACGCATTACGGCCGTGGCGCTTACCAAGCTGAACTTCCGCGTGCGCCGACCAGTCGATGCCGCCCGCGTGAGGATCTTGGCAAACGGCGAGGAACTGTTCGCCGGCAAGGTCCGCGCGTTTAAGCCGAGCGTTATGGAAAGCTTCCCACTGCCGGCAAAGGTCATCCAACAAGCGCTCGACCTGGGTGCCAGCGAGATTGTCCTATCCGTCGATCCCGTCGAGGAGGCATAAACTATGAGCGATAACGTGAGCGAAACGCTGCAGTTCAACTACACGACCTGCCCATCCGAGTGCCTTCTGACCGTAGAGGTGGAGCGCGACGCCAATGGCGCCGTGGTGGAAGTGCGCTCCGTAACCGGCAACAACTGCCCGCGCGGCGATAAGTTCGCACATCAGGAGCTCACCTGCCCCATGCGCGTGCTCACGACGACCGTGGCCGTCTCCGGCGGCGACGAGACACTGCTGCCTGTGCGCACGGCTGAGGCCATCCCGCTGGCACTCCACGCCCAAGCCATGAACCTCATCCGAGGCCTAGTCGTCAACGCCCCCATCTGCATGGGCGACATCGTGCTAGAGAACCTCCTAGACACCAACATCAACCTCATCGCCAGCATGGACATCGACCCCGCCTAAGAAGCTCATTTAGGACGGGCTCTTTAAGCTACCCTGCCATCCACCCTGCCCTCCTCAGTTGCGGTGAAAT
>DBEWTR010000273.1:0-1519 GCA_048205775.1 Collinsella sp.
AGTTCCTGTTTTGGAGGACTGGAGCCCCAAACAGGAACTATTCCACCGCAACTTATGAGATGGGATGCCTTGCGCTCGTGGTGAGGTCGTGAGCTAAAAACGTGTGCGTGCGCTTGTCGTTCGTATCTGCTATCATTCCTAGTCTGTGCGCTCATGCGGGCGTGGCGGAATTGGTAGACGCGCCAGATTTAGGTTCTGGTGGGATTCCCGTGAAGGTTCGAGTCCTTTCGCCCGCACCAACGCATCTGCGTCGGCTTCGGCCGTCGCGACTCTTTGTTGCATAAAGGTACCAGCACCTCAGATAAGCTGGGCAGTATGAGGAGGAACGTGTTGAACATCACCGCTTCTGACGTCAAGGACGCCAAGCTCACCGCTACGGTCACCATCCCGGCCGCCGACGTCGACGCCGCGATTAAGAAGGCCTACAAGGACACCGCCAAGAAGTACCGCTTCCCGGGCTTCCGTGCCGGCAAGGCTCCCCGTCCGGTCATCGACTCCGCTCTTGGCGCCGAGGCTACCCTCGCTCAGGCCACCAACGACCTGATCGCCGCCAACGAGCCCGCCGTCCTCAACGAGCTGGACATCGTCCCCACCAAGAACGGTGACTACAAGGAGCTCGACCTCGCTAAGGATCACGAGGACTACACCTACACCGTCGAGTTCTCCCTGCGTCCTGCTGCCGAGCTCTCCTCCTTCGACGCCGTCGAGATCGAGATGCCTCCCGCGGAGGTCACCGAGTCCGAGATCAACAACCAGGTCGAGATGCTCCTCAACTACCGTGCCACCTTCGAGGACGTCGAGGGTCGCGCCGTCGAGGCCGAGGACTATGTGACCGTCGACCTCAAGGCCGTCGAGAACGCCGACAACTTCGCCGCCGAGGGCCGCATGCTCATCGCCGGTAGCGACAGCAACCCCAAGGAGTTCAACGAGGCCCTGATCGGCGCTAACGTCGACGACGTCAAGACCGTCACCTGGACCGACGAGGTCGAGGAGGGCGAGGAGGCCGAGACCCACACCGTCGAGGTCACCGTCAAGGGCATCAAGGTCCGCAACACCCCCGAGCTCACCGACGAGCTCGTCAAGTCCGACTTTGGCTTTGACAGCATCGACGCCATGCGCGACGCCATCAAGATCGAGATCGAGCAGGACAAGGCTTCCCGCCTGCCGGCCGAGAAGGAGAACCGTTGCGTCTCCGCTCTCGCCGAGCGTCTGCAGCTCGACGAGATGGACGCCGACTACGAGCAGTCCGTCTTTGAGGAGCTTGGCCAGAACTTCCTGTCCAACCTCGCTGCCCGCGGCATGACCCTGGACACCTGGCTGCCCGCTTCCGGTCTGACCATGGAGCAGTTCATCGGCGACCTGCACAAGCAGGCCAACGACGTTGCCCGTGAGTCCCTGGCTCTGGACGCCCTCGCCCGCGAGCTCAAGATCGAGGTCACCGAGGATGACATCAACGCCGAGTTCGAGAAGGCCGGCGTCAAGGACGTCGAGGCTTCCAAGGCCGAGTTCATCGCCGATG
>DBEWTR010000298.1:0-3401 GCA_048205775.1 Collinsella sp.
TGTCTCTTTGCTGCTCAGTTATCTCTCATCTTCCTGTCATCTCTCATATTAGAGACGAATGAGGGACGAGAGATACGCGAGTGATGGACGAGCGAGGATTTTCGGATATCCACTCTCGTTTGGCGAGTGTCCAATTTTCCACGCTCGTGCGGCGGGCACGCGGGACCTATGCCCAATCCGCTGGCATCGTCTTCAGTTCGCCGCAGAGCCGCGGCCCCATATGGGTATACTCTCGAGGATTCGACTCGATTCGCCCCCGCTGGGACGTCAAAGGAGACTGCATATGCCCACCACCTCAACCGACCCGCGCGCCGCAGCCGCTGCACTGCTGGTGCCCGGCACTACCTGCCACGGCTTTGCCGTCGAGCGCCGCGAGACCGTGCCCGAGCTCGACTCGGACGCTTACGTGCTGCGACACACTGCCTCGGACGCTCGCCTGCTGTACCTGGCATGCGACGACGAAAACAAGGCCTTTGCCATTGGCTTTAAGACGCCGCCGGCCGATTCCACCGGCGTGTTCCATATTCTTGAGCACTCGGTGCTGTGCGGATCGGCTAAGTTCCCCGTCAAGGAGCCGTTTGTCGATCTGATCAAGAGCTCCATGCAGACGTTTCTCAACGCCATGACCTACCCCGACAAGACCATCTACCCCGTTGCCACCACCAACGAGCAGGATCTGTACAACCTGATGGACGTGTACCTGGACGCGGTGTTCAACCCGGCCATCTATACCAAGCCCACCATTTTTGAGCAGGAGGGCTGGCACTACGAGCTGGACCTGCCGGAGAGCGTCGAGGGCGAGGGCGACGGCGGCTCCGCGAGCCTGCGCGAGGGCACGCTGCGCTATAACGGCGTGGTGTTCAACGAGATGAAGGGTGCGCTGTCCGACCCCATGAGTGTGCTGGACGACGCCGTCAACGCCGCGCTCTACCCCGACACCGCCTATGCACACGAGAGCGGTGGCGACCCGCGCGCGATTCCCGCGCTCACCTACGAGCAGTTCCTGGACACGCACGCGCGCCACTACAATCCTTCCAACTCTTATATAACGCTCTACGGCGACCTGGACGTGGACCGCGCCCTGGCCTTTTTGGACGAGCGCTATCTGTCGCAGCCGAGTGCCGCGAGCCGCCGCATGGACGCTGCCGTCGCCGCCGGCGAGGACCCGTCCACGCTGGCGCCCAATCCGCTGGGCGTGCAGGCACCCGTGACCTGCGAGTACAAGCGCGTCGAGATGGCCACCACGCCCGAGAACGCCCTGGTGGGCCTGGGCCTGGTGCTGGGCAGCGCGCTCGACCGCAAACGCACGATCGCGGCGGATATCCTGTTCGAGGCACTGCTGGGCTCCAACGAAGCACCGGTTAAGAAGGCCATTCTGGCCGCCGGCCTGGGCGGCAACGTGGTGAGCTACACGGCGGCCGAGAGCCTGCAGCCCTACGAGCTCATCATGCTGCAAAACGCGCAGCCCGGCGTGGCGCGCGAGCTGCGCCGCGTGTTCCAGGACGCCTGCCGCGACTTATGCGAACATGGCGTTCCGCGCGAGCGCCTGGAAGCCATCATCAGCAGCAACGAATACGACCTGCGCCAGCGCGACTACGGTATCGCCGACGGCGTGGCCATTGCGTGCGACGCGCTGAGCACCTGGCTCTACGATGACGACGCCGCGACGCTGGCGCTCAAGTACGGCCCGGTGTACGAGGAGCTGCGCGGCGACCTGGACGGCAGCTATTTTGAGGACCTGCTGCGCGAACTGGTGCTGCAGAACGATCACATGGCACTGGTCGAGCTGGTTCCGGTAGACGCTGCCGAGGGTGCGGAGGGCGCCGAAGCCGCCGAGCTGGCAGCCAAGCGCGATGCCATGACCGATGCCGAGCTGGCCGACGTGGTCGAGCGCACGGCCGCGCTGCGTGCCGCGCAGGAGGCGGAAGACACACCCGAGGCCAAGGCCACGCTGCCGCGCCTGCGCGTGTCCGACATTGGCGAGGCGCGCCCCGAGCCGCCGCTGATCGTGGACACGACCGCGCCCATCCCCTGCCTGCGCCACGGCATCCCCACCAACCGTCTGGCCTACGCCATGCAGTATTTCGACCTGAGCTGCGTCGCGTTTGAGGACCTGCCCTATGTGACACTGCTCTGCCGCCTGCTTAAGCAGCTGCCCACGCGCGAGCACTCGGCCGAGGAGCTCGACAACTTGCTCGCCGGCAAGCTGGGCTTTTTGAGCTTTACGACCGAAGTCATGACGCAGCCCGAAGTGGACGGCGTGCGCCCCTACCTGCTGGTGAGCGCCGGCGCCCTGTCCGAGAAGATCGATGCGCTGGCGAGTCTGCCGCGCGAGGTGTGGTCGAGCACGCTTTTGGCAGACGCCGACGCCGACCGCATGCGCGACGTGCTCACGCAGATTCGCATTGGGCTTGAGCAGGGCTTTATCAACAACGGCCACTCGGCGGCGCTCGGTCGCGCGATGAGCTACAGCTCGCCTTCGGCCGTGGTGCGCGAGCAGCTTTCGGGCGTTGATTTCTATCTGTTCCTGCGCGATCTGCTCGACCACTTTGACGAGCGCCTGGACGGCCTGCGCGCCAAGCTTACCGAGCTGGCAGGCCGCATCTTTGTGGCCGACGGCTGCATGGCGAGCTTTACCGGCAGCGACGAGGACTTTGACGCGTACTGGGATGCCGCGGGCGACCTGGGGCTGGGTGCGGGCGATGGTGCCGATGTCGGCCGCGACGCTCTCGTGGTGCCGACGCCGCGCGACCGCCACGAGGCTTTCGTGATCCCCAGCGATATCTGCTTTGCCGCACGTGCGTGCGATCCGCGTCGCCTGGGCATTGACGTGACAGGCGCTTGGGCCGTGGCTGCCAACGCGCTCTCTTACGACTACCTGTGGAACGAGATCCGCGTGAAGGGTGGTGCGTACGGCTGCGGATTCCGCGCAGCTGGCGAGCGTCAGGCGGCGTTCTACACCTACCGCGACCCGGCAATCGACCCCTCGATTGAGCGCGTGGCGCACGCAGGCGAATGGCTCGGCAGCTTTGAGCCCGACGAGGCCGCCTTTGAGGGCTTTATCGTGAGCTGCGTGAGCGGCATGGACGCGCCGGTGAAGCCGTACGCGCTCACCAAGCGCCGCAACACGACCTACCTGGCCGGGCTCGATCCACATGCACGCGAGGAGCGCCGCGCCCAGATGCTCGCCGCCACGCCCGGTGAGCTTCGCTCGCTCGGTGCCGACGTGACGCGCATTGCGGCCGAATCGCCCACCTGCGTCTTTGGCGGACGCGACGTCATCGCCAAGAGCAACGCCGGCTTCAACGTAGTCGACCTGCTGAGCTAACCACAACAAAGGTAGATTTTTGGGACATGCCTGAAAATCTACCTTTTTTCTGCGGTTTGAGCGGGGTGGCGCA
>DBEWTR010000340.1:0-14214 GCA_048205775.1 Collinsella sp.
CATGTATTCAATACAACAACAAAACTGCTGGTAACGAGAAGTCGAAAACCTTACCAGCAGAATTTCTAAGTCAAATATAGCATACAACTAGTCGACATAACCAAAACATGTATGTAACTTGTATGCCATCGAGAGCATCAAACGAGAAGAAAGGCTGATGCACGATGACTACTCAGGAACAGGTTAAGGATGTCGTCTCCCAGGTTTTGGCTGACAAGGCAGACAAGGGCGGCATCAAGCGCGTCGTGTGGATTGGCGCCGGCGGATCCAACGGCGGCAACTATCCTGCCCAGTACTTTATGGAGCACGAGGCCACGCAGGTCGTGAGCTCCAGCTACACCAGCAACGAGTTCGTGCACGCAACCCCCGCCTACGTTAACGAGAACACCCTGGCCGTCGTCGTGTCCATGCGCGGCACCAAGGAGACCATCGTTGCCGCCCAGGTCGCCAAGGACCACGGCGCCAGCACCATCGCCATCTATGTTGACGAGTCCGGCCTCACCGAGGTCTGCGACTACAAGATCCAGTACGACAGCCTGGCCGTCGACGAGTCCTGCATGGGCCGCACCAACTCCGCCGTCGTGACCATGATCGCCATGGAGCTTACGCAGCAGACCGAGGGCTATGCCGAGTACGAGACCGCTATGGCCGCGTTCGACTTGATCGACCCCATCTATCGCAAGGCCGTCGAGTACACCCGTCCGCTTGCTGCCAAGTGGGCCGAGCAGAATGCCGACAAGCCCTGCATCAACGTCATGGCTCAGGGTCCGCTCTTTGGTGCCGCCTACGTCTTTAGCATCTGCAACGTGCAGGAGATGCTGCAGATCGACTCCTGCACCATCAACACCTGCGACTTCTTCCACGGCCCCTTCGAGATCCTGGACAAGCGTACCTCGCTGTTCCAGCTCATCAGCGTCGGCCGCAGCCGCTGCAACGACGAGCGCGGCATCCGCTTCGTCAACCAGTACGGTGGCGAGCGCGTCTATCAGCTTGACGCCAAGGAGCTCGGCCTCAACGACATCAAGGACAGCGTGAGCGAGTACTTCAACCACCTGATCTTTGCCCCGATCCTCAACAACGTGTATATGCGTGCACTCTCTGCCGTTACTCACAAGGACTACATGACGCGCCGCTACATGTGGAAGCTTGAGTATTAGTTACGCGGTTTTACCAAACCGCGTAACGGATCGACGCTGCGCGGTCCGCATTTGGGCAATCTGACGTTCAACTTCAAGGGCGCGACCAGAAGGTCAGCGCCCTTTCGTTTCACGTCACCTTGCCTCAAATGCGGCCCGCTCGCTGACTTATGCTCAACCAGCGGCGCCTTAGACGTTGGGAACGTTCCTTTTCTGCCGGCAGTTGGGGACAGTCCTAGTCGTTGGGGGACGCACTTGAATGACCAGTCATTTAAGTGCGTCCCCAATGACTACTCAATGAGTATGTGGGGAGCAGATTTTTCCGCTCGCCGATTTGTGTCTTGAAAAATGTATATAACGACTATAACGTAGTACGAAACATATTGGAAACAATATCGAGGAGGCTGCGTTGAAGAAAAGCAATCTGGGCTATGTGCTGGTGCTGATCGCCGCGCTTAGGTGGGGCAGCATCGGAATCTTTGTAAACGGCATCTCGGCCATGGGCGTTTCGTCCCAGAGCATGGCTGCCTTTCGCTTGTTGGTCGGAGCGCTTATCTTGGCGCCGGTCCTGATGTTTATGGGCTGCCGTCCGGGTGAGGGGTCTACCGTGGCTCAGGGTCCGCTGGCCCTGTTCAAGGCAAGCCATAAAGAGCTTGTTCCCTGTGCGCTTGTCGGCATCGTCGGTTTGGCCGCCGCCAACACCTGTTATTACGAGTGCATGGGCGAGGTGGGCATGTCCACGGCCTCGGTGCTGCTCTACACCTCGCCGGTGTTTGGCGTCATGCTCGGCCGCGTGCTTTATCGCGAGGACGTGACCCCCAACAAGCTCGTTGCCATTGTCTTTAACATCGTAGGCTGCGTGCTTGCAGTGACCAATGGCGACCTTTCCGGTTTTCATTTTTCGGTTTGGGGCGTCACGTCGGGCGTGATTGCAGGCCTTTGTGGTGCGTCGCTCGCGGTGTTTAGCCGAATAGCAACCAAGACGGTCCACCCGCTGGCTGTCACGTTTTGGGGCTTTGTTTTTGGCGGTGCGGTTATGGCAGCTATCGCGGCTCCGTGGCCGGATGTCGCCGCGGCAATGTCGCCACAGCTGCTGCTGCTGTTCCTTGGCTTTGGACTCATCCCCACAGCCGTTGCTTACATCTTATATATGCAGGGTCTGTCCATGGGGCTCGAGACATCGAAAGTTCCCGTCGTAATGTCTTTCGAGACGGTCGTCACCGTACTGGTGGGCATTGGTGTCTACGCCGAGCCCGCCGGCGCGATTAAAGTCCTGGGCATCGTGTTGGTGCTCGCGTCCATCCTGATTATGAACGCCGACTTCTCCAAGCTGCGCAACAGTGTGTTTGTCGGTCATGTCATTGAGAGCATGACCTTTAAGCCCAACGCGTGGTGGACCGAAAAATCTCAGGACATGGATCTGTTTAAGGAACGCACCGGCATTGCGCTGGAACCCACCGTACAGGAAAGCCCCTGGTACTTCGTGCGATAGGGGATTGCGCGCAGGGTCTGACCTGGGGTTATCCAGCTAGCGCCGGCCTACCCAGTCCAACGTTTCGAGTACGTTAAACCCGTCAACGGTCGATTTTCACCCGCGAACGGTCTTTATACTAATTAGCAATATAAGCAACGTATAAGACGTTATAATGAACATAACGAAAAGGAGGAGGCAAGATGAATCAGATCATTCTCGCATCTCATGGCGGCCTGGCCGCAGGCGCCAAAGACACGCTCGAGATGGTTCTCGGCGACGTGTCGAACGTCCACGTCGTGTCGCTTGCTCGTGACGACAAGGAGCCCATCACCAATAAGGTTGAGGCTATGATCGCCACGTTCAACGCGGACGACACCGTCTATGTGCTGACCGATATGCTCGGCAGCTCGGTCAACAACAACATGGTCGAGCTTTCCAAGAACGGCACGAAGTTCACGGTTGTCAGCGGTTTCAACATCCCGTTGGCGCTCACGCTTGCTATGAGCCCCGCCCCCGTCAAGGGCGCCGAGCTCGCGGCCCTCATCAATGAGGCCCGCACCGGTCTGACCAACCCCAACGCACCGGTCGAGGCCGCCGCGGCTCCCGCCAAGAAGGCCAAGGCGTCCCGTCACAGCTCCGGTCCCGCCAAGATCGTCCTCGCACGTCTTGACTACCGTCTGCTGCACGGCCAGGTCGTCTTTACTTGGACCACCAAGGTTCAGGCCGAGCGCATCATCGTCGTCGACAACGCTGCCGCCAACGATGACATCAAGAAGGGCGCTCTTAAGCTGGCCAAGCCCCAGGGCGTGCGCCTGAACGTCTTCACCGTCGAGCGTGCCCTCGCCAAGATGGATAAGCTCAACACCCTCGGCGAGCGCGTCATGTTCGTCTTTGGCAACACTGCCGAGATGCTGCAGTTCTGTCAGGGCTACAAGCTCGACGCCATCAACCTGGGCGCCACCGCCAACCACGACGGTGCCGATCAGGTCGGCGGCAAGGACAGCTCCGTCTTCCTCGACGCCACCCAGAAGGCCGACGTCAACCAGCTGCTCGACATGGGCATCAAGCTCTATGTCCAGCAGACCCCTACGTATCAGAGCGTCGACATCGACGCCAAGCTGTAATCAACCAGGCTTTTGCCTGACTGAAAGGAGAAGGGTATGAATACGTTCATCAGTGCGGTGCTCGTCGGCCTCGTCGGCGTGTTCTGCATGTGGGACTCCCGCCTGCTCGGTCGTCTTAACTTCGAGCAGCCCCTCGTTGGCGCTACGCTCGTCGGTCTGCTGCTGGGCGATGTGCCCACCGGCCTTGCCGTCGGTGCCGCCGTCGAGCTCGTGTCCATGGGCCTGGTGCAGGTCGCCGCCGCCGTTCCGCCCGATATGGTCCTGGGCGGCATCGTGGCCGCTGCCTTTGCGTGCCTGACCGATGCTTCTGCCGAGACCGCCATGACGATCGCCATCCCGGTCGCCGTCCTGGGTCAGCTCCTCGGCATCGTGTTCCGTTCCATCATCGCCGCCCTCACCCATGTGGCAGATAGCGCGATCGATAACGGAAAGTTCAAGACCGCCTATCGTATGCACATCTGCGCCGGCTCCGGTCTGTACGCCATCATGTACTTCCTGCCGATCTTCCTCGCCGTCTTTGTTGGCACCGACCTGGTTCAGGCCATCGTCAACATGGTTCCCGAGTGGCTGTCCACTGGTCTTAACGTTTCGACCAAGATCATGACCGCCTACGGCTTGGCCCTGCTGCTCACCATGATGATCAAGAAGGGTATGACTCCGTTCCTGTTCATCGGTTTCCTGCTCGCCGCTTACCTCAACCTGTCCGTCATCGCGGTCGCTCTGATCGGTGTGTGCCTGGCTGTCGTCTTCATGGGCTTCAAGTTCAACGGGTCCCATGCAGCCGCCGGTGTCGATTCCGACTACGATCCGCTCGAAGACGACGAAGACTAAGGAGGAACACACTATGGCAACCGCAACCAAGGACGTGTCCCTGAACAAGAAGGTCAGCCAGTTCTTCTGGCGCTCCTGGGCCATCCAGGCCTCTTGGAACTACGAGCGTCAGATGAACATGGGCTTCCTCTACGGCATGGTTCCCACGCTCGACCGCCTCTATCCGGACGAGTCCGACCCCAAGCAGCTCGCTGCTAAGAAAGAGGCTTACCACCGTCACATGGCGTTCTACAACTGCACCCCGCAGACGAGCGCCTTTATCCTGGGCCTCACCGCCTCCATGGAGGAGGAGTACGCCAAGGATCCCGAGAACTTCAACCCCGATTCGATTAACGCGGTCAAGACCTCCCTTATGGGCCCGCTTTCCGGCATCGGTGACTCCTTCTTCCAGGGCACCATCCGTGTTATCGCCTTTGGTCTGGGCGTTCAGCTGGCTCAGCAGGGCTCCATCATGGGCCCGATCCTGGCCATGCTCATCTCCATCGTCCCCTCTGTGCTGATCACTTGGTTCGCAGCCAAGATGGGCTATCAGGGCGGCCACGAGTACCTGAGCAAGCTTCAGGGCGGCGACCTCATGGAGAAGCTCATGTATGTCTGCGGCATCGTGGGTCTTATGTCCGTAGGCGGCATGATCGCCACGCTGATCGGCGCCACCACCCCGCTGCAGTTCGCTGAGGGCACCGTCGTTATCCAGGACATCCTGGACGGCATGATGCCCCAGATGATCTCCCTTGGCCTCACCGGCCTTATGTACTGGCTCATCAAGAAGAACGTCAACACCGGTTGGCTTCTCGTGATCGCCATCGTGGGCGGCATCGCCCTCTCCGCGGCCGGCATCCTGGCCTAGTCGCGACCAAGCGTCTAACCGCTTTCCCCCGGGGGCCTGCCTGGCATCCCATACCCCAGGCAGGCTTCCATCCCCAAAATGCGACAATGGGACAGTCCCTTTGTCGCATCCTCAACGGGCCGGCGACTCGGTCCAAATCACGGTAACCCTGCGAGCGCCCGGCAATGTGGCGCCGCAAAAATCGAAAGGAATGTGTCAGATGTACGAGATCGACCTTAACCTCCCTAAGCAGATCGTCGCTGACGTCCTGTCCAACCACGAGATCCACAGTGTCGCCTTCGTCGGCTGCGGTGCTTCCATGTCCGACCTTTACCCCGCCAAGTACTTCCTGGCCAACAACACGGACAAGCTGAACGTTCAGATCTTCACCGCTAACGAGTTCAACTACGACACGCCTTCCTGGGTCAACGAGCACACCTTCGTGATCACCTGCTCCCTCGGTGGCTCCACGCCCGAGACCGTCGAGGCCAACAAGACCGCCAAGAAGCATAACTGCCCGGTCGTCTCCCTCACCAACAAGGCTGGCTCCGCTCTGACCGTCGACGCTGACTACGTCATCGTTCACGGCTTCCACGCCAACTTCGCTGCCAAGTGCGAGAAGCCTGGCTATGCCATCGCTCTTGCTGTCGAGATCCTTCAGCAGACCGAGGGTTATGACCACTACGAGGACATGATCACCGGCCTCACCAACGTCTTCGAGCTCTGCGAGAACGCCGCTCAGTCCTGCAAGAAGCTCGCCAAGAAGTTCGCTGAGGACTTCAAGGACGACAAGATGATTTACTTCATGGCCTCTGGTGCCTCCGAGAAGATGGCTTACTCTCACGCCGCCTTCCTGTTCACCGAGATGCAGTGGATCGACGCCGCCGCCTACAACACCGGCGAGTACTTCCACGGCCCGTTCGAGGTTTCCACCGAGGGTAAGCCCTACGTCTTCTTCATGTCCGATGGCGCTACCCGTCCGATGGACGCCCGCGCCCTCACCTTCCTTGAGCGCATGGGCGCCAAGGTCGCTCTGATCGACTCCAAGGACTACGGCCTGGCTGACGCCGTGCCCGCGAGCGTCGTCACCTACTTCAACCCGCTGCTGCACCTCGCCGTTATGCGCGAGTACGGCAACCAGATCGCCGAGGCCCGTCAGCACCCGCTGACCATGCGCCGCTACATGTGGAAGCTTTCCTACTAATCACAAGTAAGTAGACCTTACGGGTTGATTGAGAGGGGATGGGGTTTGCGCCCCGTCCCCTTTTTTGCTCTGGGGAGGGCGTGTCTGTCGCGTCGCAAATCCCAGATAAAACCTACCAAAATAAACCTGTCCCTTTTTGGCAGGTGGGAGGAGATGCGTATGATCAAGGCAGTGCTGTTTGACATAGACGGCGTGCTGGTCGATACCGAGTGGTTCTACAACCGTCGTCGCGTGGCGGTTATGGAGGAGAAGGGCTTCCACTTTGACGAGATCCCCGATCTTTCGGGGTCTAACGAGCCTGCCATTTGGGAGGCGCTGGTGCCCGACGATGTTGAGCTGCGCGAGCGCCTTCGCGTGGAGTACAAGCAGGTCTACAGCCCGGACCACCCCGTTCCGTATGCCGAGCTGCTCAACGAGCAGACGGAGCCGGTGATGCGCGCACTGCACGAGCGCGGCGTGAAGTGTGCCATCGCGAGCTCGTCCTATCGCGAGTTGATCGACGAGCTGGTGGAGATTGCCGGTATCCCCGACGTGCTGGACTACACCATCAGCGGTCACGAGTGCAGTGCGTTTAAGCCCGACCCCGAGATCTACCTGCGTGCCATGGAGGCGCTGGGGGTGGAGCCTGCCGAGTGCCTGGTTATCGAGGATTCGCCTTTGGGGATCGAGGCTGGCAAACGTTCCGGCGCCCGCGTCCTGGCACTGCGTCCGCACGAGGGCGTCAACCTCGATCAATCGCGAGCCGATGCCGTTATTGATAATCTGACCGATATTTTGGCCGCTTTGTAGTGTCAATCCGCCGCGAGAAGCACGGGTTCAAACGTTTTTTGCGGTGGACTGGCTCAATTTGGTTTCGATTTTGATCCGTTTGGCTTCGATTCGGACTAAGTGAGTAGACTTTTTGGCGCAGGCCGAGCACAATGCATATCTTCCTTTGTAAAACCGCAGGTCACAGGGGTGGCGGTTTTGGGTGTGCTCTGCAGGTCGCGTAAAGTCTACTCACTTGTAATTTGGGCCTTTGGTCGTGGGGTTGCTGGTCCCGCTTTGGTTGTCGGGAGAGGGTGAATTGAAGCGCCCCCGCACGCTCCATGCTACAATCGCGGACATATCCCACAACTACATCTGCCTTCGAAAGGAGCCTGCGTGGCGAACGCCATCGATCAGCTCACGGACCGAGTGCTCGTGCTCGGCCGCCTCACCATCGTCCGCCGCGCCATTACTGCTGTGGCGGTCACCATTTCCGCCGTTCTCCAGACATTTCTGATCCAGGCGTTCATTCAGCCCGCCGACCTGCTTCCGAGCGGTCTCACCGGCGTCGCGGTCCTGCTCGATCGCGTTACCTCGCTGGGCGGCGTTCACATCGACATCTCGCTCGGCATGCTTGCGCTCAACATTCCCGTGGCGCTCCTATGCTGGAGCGGCATTAGCAAGCGCTTCGTCATCTTCTCGATGATGCAGGTCGTGCTCTCGTCGCTGTTCCTCAACGTCTTTCACTTCGCGCCGTTTTTGGGCGACAAGATCATGCTCATCATTTTTGGCGGCGTGGTCTCGGGTCTGGGCGCTGCCATCGCGCTTAAATCCGGCGCATCCACCGGCGGCACCGACTTTATCGCGCTGTGGGTTTCCAACCACACGGGCAAGACCATCTGGGGCGTCATCTTTGGTTTCAACTGCTTTATCCTGGCGATCTTTGGCTTTATGTTTGGCTGGGACAAGGCGGCGTATTCCATCGTGTTCCAGTTTATTTCGACCAAGACCATCGACAGTTTCTATCGTCGCTACGATCGCGTGACGCTGCAGATCACGACGCGTAAGGCAGACGAGGTCATGACTGCCTACGTAAACCATTTTCAGCACGGCATTAGCTGCGCCGAGGTCGTCGGCGGATACAGCCGCGAAAAGATGTACCTGCTGAACACCGTTGTCTCGACCTACGAGAGCCAGGACATTATCAAGTTGGTGTGCGACGTTGATCCCGGCGCCGTGATCAACGTGTTCCACACGCTCAACTTTGTGGGCGGCTGGTGGGGCGGTCATGTCGACGAGCCCATGCCCACGGCCGTTCCCGATCCCGACAAGCCCGCACGCATGGCCAGCAGGCAGGCGCGCCTCAGCGAACAGGACAGCCTGCAGCAGGACGACGGCAAGTAGGGTATTGGCATTTTGCCGGTCCTGCGCAACCCATCCGAACGAGCCCCCCGAAAGCCCCGTTGCTTTCGAGGGCTCTCGTTTGCCCAGATAAAACCTACCAAAATGAAGCTGTCGCTTTTTGGTAGGGAGGGTGTATCGTTTTATCAATATGAGGTAACATGAAACTAGACGTTATATACGTATGAGAAATTTAGCTATTTTGATAAGAGTGATCAGATATGCCTGCGCCCAAAAATGCACCGCTTTACCAGCAGATTTATGACGAAATCAAGGATGCGATCGAAAAAGGTGTTTATGCACCCAAGGAGCGTATTCCGTCCGAGCTTGAACTAGCCGAGCAGTACGAGGTGAGCCGTATTACGGTGCGCCGCGCTGTCGAGGAGCTGTGCTCCGATGGTTACCTGGTTAAGCAGCAGGGCCGCGGCACCTTTGTCTCCACGCCGCACATCAACCGCCAGTTTCACGCCTCGACGCTGCAGACGTTTACCGCGCTGTGTGCCGGCAACGGCATGAAGGCCGGTGCGCACGTGATCGATCGCCAGATCGTTCCGGCGCGCCAAAACGAGATGGAGTTCTTTGGCCTGCAGAAGGATGCGCTGTTGCTGCATATCAAGCGCGTGCGCACGGCCGACGGCGAGCCCATCTTTGAGGAGAACATCTTTGTGCCGTTTGACGCCTACCGTGAGCTGTTGACGGCCGATCTTGAGGACAAGTCGATTTTTGCCGAGGTCGAGCGTGTTGGCGGAACGCCGATTGTCTCGGTTGGCTACCGTACGGTCGAGGCCGTTCGAGCTAACGCCGAGCAGGCGGCCGAGCTGGGCATTGCTCCGCACGATCCGCTGCTCAACCTGCGTGCCGGCTTTACCGGTCCCGATGACGAGCCGGTTTTGATGGGTAAGCAGTACTACGTGGGATCGCGCTACGTTATGGTCATGTAAGTTACGCGGTTTTACCAAACCGCGTAACGGCTCGACGCTGCAAACGCCCCTAAGCGGCAATCTGACGTTCAATCGTCGGTCGCGTACCCAAAGTACGCTTCCCTCCTCTTTCACGTCACCTTGCTCGCTTAGGGGCGTTTTCGCTGACTTATGCTCAACCAGCGACGTTTGCGCGCTTGTCAAGAGATTAGCCGTTGGGAAAGTGTCCAAAAATCCCACGCTCGTTCCTTTTGGATTGCGTTGCCCGTGGCCGACAGCCGTGCGGCACCGGTCCGCGTGGCGGCGTATAATCGGCGGCAGATGACTTGGACGTTAGGAAACCATGACCGATAGCATGCAGCAGATGGCGCTCGACACGCTCGGCGCCTATTTTGGCTACACCTCGTTTCGCCCGGGACAGGACCGCATGGTCGATGCGATCCTTGCCGGTCGCGATGCGCTGGGTGTTATGCCCACGGGTGCCGGCAAGTCCATTTGCTACCAGGTGCCCGCGCTCATGCTGCCCGGCATCACCTTTGTGGTGAGTCCGCTGCTGTCGCTTATGGAGGACCAGACCCGTGCGTTGCTCGCGGCGGGTGCGCGACCCAGCTATCTCAACTCCAGCCTTACTCCGGCCCAGCAAAACACCGTGCTCAAGCGGGCGCGCGAGGGCCGCTACCAGCTTATGTACGTGGCGCCCGAGCGCTTGCTCGAGCCGCGTTTTTTGGCCTTTGCGCAGGAGGCTGCGGGTTCCGCCGGCATTGGCGTGCCGCTCGTGGCCATTGACGAGGCCCACTGCGTAAGCCAATGGGGTCAGGATTTCCGCCCCGCCTATCTGCAGATTCGTGAGTTCATCGATTCCCTGCCGCAGCGCCCCATCGTGGCGGCGTTTACCGCCACGGCGACCGAACGCGTGCGTGCGGATATTCAGCAGATGCTCGGCCTGCAAAACCCTGCGACGGTGGTGACGGGCTTCGATCGCAAGAATCTCTACTTTGGTTGCGAGGAGATGGGCGACAAGGCCAAGACTGCCTGGGTGCGCGACTATGTGATCGCGCATTCGAGCGAGAGCGGTATCGTGTATTGCTCGACCCGCAAGACGGTCGATGCGCTGGCGGGCGAGCTTGCCGAGGCGCTGGGCCCCAGCGGCATTCGCGTTGGCCGCTACCATGCCGGCATGGGCAACGACGCCCGTCGCCAAAGCCAGCGCGCCTTTATCGACGACGATATCCAGGTGATGGTTGCCACCAACGCCTTTGGCATGGGCATCGACAAGCCCAACGTGCGCTACGTGATCCACAACAACGTGCCCGAGAGCATCGAAGCCTACTACCAGGAGGCGGGCCGCGCCGGCCGCGATGGCGACCCGGCCAGCTGCTACTTGCTGTGGAACGGCAACGATTTTCGCATGCGCCGCTTTCTGATCGACCGCGGCGATGCTGCCGATGAGGCGCTCGACGACGAGCAGCGCGCGTGGGCGCTCCAGAATCGATATCGTCTGCTCAGCCAGATGGAGGGCTACTGCAATACCACCGGCTGCCTGCGCGAATACATGCTGCGCTACTTTGGCGACGAGGCCGCGGCCGAGCATGCCGCGGCCAGTACGGGCGGCACCGCCGCGGACGACGTCGAGAGCTGCGGCAACTGCAGCAACTGCCTCACGCAGTTCGAGGTCGAGGACGTCACCGATATGGCCCGCGCCGCCGTGCGCTACGTGGCCACGCGTCCCATGCGCTTTGGCAAGTCGCTCATCGCCGATGTGCTCCACGGCGGCAACACCGAGCGCATTCGCCAGATGCATCTGGACGAGGACCGCGGCTACGGTGAGCTGTCGAGCGAATCGGTCGGGCGCATCAAGGACATCATCGGCCAGCTGTGCGGCCGCGGTTATCTGGCCACCTCGCAGGGGCAGTACCCGGTCGTGGGGCTGGGTCCGCGTGCCGTCGAGGTCGAGGATGAGGCGTTCGCCTTTACCGTTAAGCGTCGTGCGTCCAAGCGCAAAGCTTCGGCCCGCGCCCGCCGCGCCGTCGATCTGCTGCGCGAGGAGGCCGAGCTGGATCAGCGCCCGCGTGTTGGCGACGATGCCGAGCTGTTCGAGCGCCTGCGTGCCCTGCGCAAGGAGATCTCGACGGAGCTGGAGATGGCGCCGTACATGGTCTTTTCCGACAAGGCCCTGCGCGGCCTGTGCCGCCTACGCCCACAGACGCGCGACGAGCTTATCCAGGTCAACGGCATCGGCGAGAAAAAGGCCGACGCCTTTGGCGAGCAGTTTATGGCGGCGATTGAAGAATTTGAGTCCGAGCATGCGCGGGATGGAGTGTAACGATGGCATTCGACGATAAAACCGACCGCACTGACGTGCCCGCCGTGCCGCTGTACCAGCAGGTCATGGACGACCTAAAGGGCGAGATCGCGCGCGGCGTGTACGTGGCCGGCTCGCGCATCCCTTCCGAGATGGAGCTCGCGAAGTCCTACGGCGTGGGGCGCATCACCGTGCGCCGTGCCATCGAGGAGCTGTCGCGCGCGGGGTATCTCAACCGCCAGCAGGGGAGGGGCACGTTTGTGTGCGCCCCCAAGCTCAAGCGCAAGATTCGCCAGAAGGGTGACGTCCAGAGCTTTACTGAGGGTTGTGCTGCCAACGACATGGTGCCGGGTGCGCGTCTGGTGTCGCGCACGGTGGTCGCGGCGACGCACGAGGATGCGGCGTTCTTTGGCGTGGAGCCCGGCTGCGAGCTTATCGTGGTCGAGCGCGTGCGCACGGCCGACGGCATCCCCGTCATGCTCGAGAACAACGCCTTTGTGCTCGCCGACCATCCCTACCTGCAGACGCTGGCCGACGAGGACCTCACCGATAACTCAATCTTTGCGCTCGTTGCCGAGCATTCGGGTCGCGCGCCGCTCAAGTCCGACCCCTGCACCGTGGAGATTGCGCTTGCCGATACTCAGACGGCCCCGCTGCTGGAGGTGCCGGTCGGCGAGCCTCTCTTCTATATGGAGGCCTACTTTACCGACGCCGGCGGGCGCCCTCTACTGCTCGGCCGCCAAAAGATCGTGGGCTCGCGCTACGTCTTCGACATCTAACGTCCACAGATAGAACAATATAGAACAAATTTGCTGAGATGACTTCACGGGCGTTGTTACACGTGCTATAAATAGAACAACATAGAACGACAGCAGGTACGAGCAGCCGTCGCCAAAAGCCGCCACGCAAGGAGGAGCATCAGCATGAACGCACACGATCTGGTTCAGGAAATTATCGAGCGCAAGGGCAAGGTCGAGAACGTCTTTTGGATTGCCTGCGGCGGTTCGATGATCGACCTCATGCCGGCTAACGAACTGCTCAAGCGCGAGGCCACCACGTTTACCTCGACGGTCTACACGGCACGCGAGTTTTGCCTGATGGCCCCCAAGAGTCTTGGCGAGAAGTCGCTCGTCATCGCCTGCAGCCACAGCGGCAACACGCAGGAGGTCGTCGACGGCTGCGAGATGGCGTTGGCTGCCGGCGCCGAGGTCATTGCCCTTACCGACTGCGAGGGCTCCAAGATCGACAACGGCAAGTGGACCACCTGGGTCTATCCGTGGGGCGAGGGCGTGTCGCAGGCTGAGGTGCCGCAGGGCATCGGCGCTCTGATCGCCGCCGAGTTGCTCGACCAGCAGGAAGGCTACGAGTCGCTCGCCGACATGTATGAGGGCCTCAAGCAGATGGATGCGCTGCTGCCCGCCGCCCGTGAGAAGGTCAACGCCGAGCTGGGCGCCCGCTTTGCCGAGCTCTGCCAGCAGCACAAGTTCTTCTATATCCTGGGCTCCGGCCCCAACTTTAGCCAGACCTATGCCATGGCGATCTGCTCGCTCATGGAGATGCAGTGGCAGCACTGCTGCTACATCCACTCCGGCGAGTACTTCCATGGCCCGTTCGAAGCCACCGAGCCCGGCGTGTTCTACTTTGTGCAGCTCGGATCGGGCGAGTGCCGCCCCATGGAGGAGCGCGCTCTTGCGTTCCTCAACACGCACACCGATACCGTCATGGTGCTCGATGCGCTCGAGTACGGCGTGGGTGAAGTGCCTGCCAGCGTGCGTTCGTACCTGGAGCCGATCTTCTTCTACGCGATGAGCTGCGAGCTGCGTGCTGCCCGCGGCAAGGTGTTTGACCACAGCCCCGAGGTGCGTCGCTACATGGGCATCGAGCAGTACTAGGTACCGGGAATAACCTCTCACGACGGGGCTTCCGCCAAGTGCGGGCCCCGTTTTGCTTTGCCAAGAAAGAAATGGGGATTGAACATGCGCGTGCTTGATTTGACTCACACTATTAGGGAAGACATGCCGGTATTTCCCGGAGCCGATACACCCAAGCTGCTGCCGGCGAGCACCTACGAGCACGACGGATTTAAAGAGACGCTCATGCAGATGTACACCCATACGGGGACGCATATGGATCCACCGGCGCATCTGTTTGCCGACCGCAAGACGCTCGATGCGTTTCCGGCAAGCCAGTTTATAGGCAGGGCATTGGTTGTCGATTGCCGCATGCTCGCCGAGGGTGAGGCCATTACT
>DBEWTR010000341.1:0-5691 GCA_048205775.1 Collinsella sp.
CACCCACGGCCACGAGGACCACACCGGTTCGCTTCCGTACCTGCTGCAGGACCTCAACAATAAGGTGCCCATCTTCTCGAGCAAGCTGACGCTCGGCTTTATTGAGGGCAAGCTCTCCGAGTTCCGCATCCGCGCGCCCAAGTTCCGCGAGGTCAAGGGCGGAAGCCACGTCAATCTCGGTGGCATCTCGCTCGACTTCTTCTCGATGACGCACTCCATTCCGGGTGCTCTGGGCGTGTTCATTCGCACCAACCAGGGCACCGTTATGCACACCGGTGACTTTAAGCTCGACCAGACGCCCATCGATGGCGTCACGCCCGATTATGCCGCCATCAGCCGCTTTGCCAAGCAGGGTATCGACCTGCTGCTTTCCGACTCCACTAACGCCACGGTTCCGGGCTTTACCAAGTCCGAGGCCGAGGTTGGACCCAACCTGCTGCACGCCATCAAGAACGCCCCGGGCCGTGTGTTCGTCGCGTCGTTCTCGAGCCACATCCATCGCCTGCAGCAGATCTGCGATGCCGCCCGCAAGTGCGGCCGTAAGGTCGTTGTGACCGGTCGCTCCATGCTCACTAACACCCGCGTGGCGCGCGAACTGGGCTACCTCAACATCGACGACGCCGATATCATCGATGCCTTTGACATTGATAACCTGCCTGACGACAAGATTGTTGTCATGTGCACCGGTTCGCAGGGCGAGCCGCTGTCGGCCCTGTCCCGCATGGCCAATGGCGAGCACAAGACGCTCTCCATCCACGAGGGCGATACCGTTATCCTCTCGGCAACGCCGGTCCCCGGCAATGAGAAAGCCGTCCAGCAGGTCGTCAACAGCCTGGCCAAGCTCGGCTGCGACGTGTGGGATAAGAACCGCGCCCTCGTTCACGTCTCGGGTCACGGTAGCCAGGAGGAGCTCAAGCTCCTGATGGCCATGGCCAAGCCCACGTACTTTATGCCGGTTCACGGTGAGGCCGTGCATCTGCGCGCCCATGCCCAGCTGGCCCGCAAGATGGGCATCAAGGACGATCATATCTTTATCCTCGATAACGGCGACACGCTCGAGATGCGCGGCGGTATCGTCAAGCGTGGTACGCCCGTCGAGTCCGGCGTCGTCTACGTCGACGGCCTGCGTATCGGCGATACCGACCCCATCGTCCTGCGCGATCGTCAGAAGCTCGCCAACGACGGTATGGTTACCGCTGTTGCCATTGTCTCGCTCAAGCACAAGAAGATCGAGGCCATCGAGTTCTCGGGCCGCGGCGTCTCGTTTGCCATCGACGACCAGTTCTCCGAGGATGCCTCCGCGTCCATTATGAAGACGATCGAGAAGGGTAAGTTCAGCTTTACGAGCAGCGGTTCCGATGCCATTCGCAAGGCCGTGCGCGATTCGCTCTCCAACTTCATTTGGAGCCGTACGCGCACCCGTCCGATGATTATCCCGGTCGTCATGGAGGTTTAGTTTGGCGCGCGGATCTGCACAAAACGCCAAAGGCAATAAAGCCAACAACCAACCGGCATCTGCTAAGGGTGCCGGTTCCCATCTGCGTGCCAATAAGGGCCACGAGGCGGACTTCGACGATTTTGAACCCTTGGTGGAGCCGTCGGCCAACCGCGATATCGCCGGCGTGGTTATCGCCGTTTTGGCGATTGCGTCCTTCATTGCCGTGATTTCGCCGGCGACCGCACCCGTGACGGCTGCGGTTGCCGGTTTCTACCACCTAGGCTTTGGTCTGGGCGCCTACGTGCTGCCGATCGTCATTTTGCTGTTTGCCGCCACGCTCTTTTTAGGTGAGGACTCGCCGCTCAACATTCGCTCGGTCGCGGGCGGAGCCGTGGTCTTTATCGCCGTCGTCTCCATTCTTTCGCTGATGGTGCCGGGTACGAGCGACTCGTGTGACCTTATGTTTACGCCGCAAAATCTGTCCGCCTCGGGTGGCTACATCGGTGCGTTTATTGCGAGTGCGCTGCAGAATGCACTGGGTAAGCCTATCGCGATGGTGGTCCTGTTGGGTCTGGCCGTCGTTGGTTTTGTCATCATCGGCTTTTCGGTGGGTGGCGTGCTGCGCTCTGCTCGCGACCGTGCGGCCGATTTTGCCGAGCGCCGTCGTTCCGACGTCAACGCGAGCCCGTGGGGTGACGACGAAGCCCTGTCGGTGCCCGGCGTTGCCCGTCCGCACTTGAGCATTCTTCGTCAAAAGGGCTCCGATGCTGCCGTGACCACGGTTATGGGCAACGATGTGGACCCGGTTTTGGACGATGACGATGAGGACGATGACCCGTTTGTCGACGTGTCCGAGGCCGTGGAAGCTGAGCGGGCCAAGACCACACTGTTGCCGCGCCGCCATGCCAAGAAGGGCAAGGCTGCGCCCAAACTCAACACGAGCGAGCCCGACCCGTCTTGGTCCGATAGCGAGATTGAGCTCACCGAGGGCGATGACGAGGACGACGAGGCTCCGATTGAGACCGCAAAGACAACTTTGCTGCCGCGTTGCCATGCAAAGCGCGACCAGGTAACCGGTCAGCTTTCGATGGAAGACGACTCCGATAAGATCGACGAGTCCGAGCCGCCGTTTGCCGTGAATCCTGTCTCGGCAGCACCTCAGATTCCCGACTTCTTGAAGCATCCCAAGGTTGCCGATACGGCTGTCGCGGGCGCTGCCGAGGCGCCTACTTCTAGCGATGGGGGAGCGGTCAATGCCCCCGCGGATAACGAGGGCGAAGAAGAGGATGGCCTTAAGCTTCCGCCGCTCGAGATCCTGCGCGCCAACCCGCAGTCGGCTTCCGCCGCGTCCTCGGACAAAGAGCTTGAGCAGACTGCCGAGTCACTGCAGTCCACGCTGCTTGAGTTTGGCCGCAGTGCCCGCGTGGTCGGCTGGATCGCCGGCCCCACGGTGACGACCTTTAAGCTGCAACCTGGCGAGGGCGAGCGCGTGAGCAAGATTTCGAGCCTCGAGGACGATATCGCGCTATCGCTTGCTGCCCAGTCGGTGCGTATCTTTGCCCCGATCCCCGGCACCTCGCTTGTGGGTCTCGAGATCCCCAATCGCAAGCGCCAGAACGTCAACCTGGGCGACGTGCTTCCCTATGTGAAGGGCGGTCCGCTCGAGCTCGCCATCGGCCGCGATGCCGAGGGCACGCCGGTCGTCGCCGACCTTGCCAAGATGCCCCACCTGCTGATCGCCGGTACCACGGGTTCCGGTAAGTCGGTCATGATCAACTCCATCATCACGACCCTGCTCATGCGCGCCCTTCCCGAGGATGTTCGCCTGATCATGGTCGACCCCAAGCGCGTCGAGCTTGCGGGCTATAACGGTCTGCCGCATCTTTACGTGCCTGTAGTGACCGAGCCCAAGCAGGCCGCGAGCGCTCTGCAGTGGGCGGTGTCCGAGATGGAGCGTCGCCTGAAGGTCTTCGAGCGTCTCAACGTGCGTAAGATCTCGACCTACAACGAAAAGCAGGCCGCCGGCGAGTTTGAGCATTACGATAACCCGCCGCATAAGATGCCCTACCTGGTCATCATCATCGACGAGCTCTCGGACCTGATGATGGTCGCCGGTAAGGATGTCGAGGCCTCGATCGTGCGTATTGCTCAGCTGGGCCGTGCCGCCGGTATTCATCTTATCGTGGCCACGCAGCGCCCCAGCTCCAACGTGGTGACGGGCCTCATTAAGGCCAACATCACCAACCGCATCGCCTTTAATGTCGCCACGGGCATTGACTCGCGCGTCATCATTGACCAGATGGGTGCCGAAAAGCTCACCGGTTTGGGCGACATGCTGTTTTCCAAGGTCGACTGGGGCAAGCCTCGCCGTATCCAGGGCTGCTTTGTCTCGGACGACGAAATCAACGAGATTGTCGAGTTCGTTAAGTCGCAGAGCGAGCCCGACTACCACGAGGAGATCCTGTCTGCCGTGGCGCCCGCTTCTATGTCCATGGCGGGTGGCGGCGGCATTGTCCGCACCGGAGTCGCCGAGCCGCAAGACGATGATCCGCTCATTTGGGAAGCCGCCCATATTGTGGTGGAATCGCAGCTTGGCTCCACATCTGGCCTGCAACGTCGTCTGAAGGTTGGCTATGCGCGTGCCGGGCGTATTATGGACATGCTGGAAGAAAAGGGTGTCGTCGGCCCGCCCGACGGTTCCAAGCCGCGCGAGGTCCTGTTGGACGAGGAGGGGCTTGCCGCGCTGGAATCTGTCGACGCCGAGATGGCACGTGAAGATCGTGAGTTTGGAGGATTCTGATGGCTGCACGCTTTGGTGACATGCTGCTCGAGCAGCGTCGCCGAATGGGCCTTTCCATTCAGCAGGTCGCCAACACCATCAAAATCAGGCCGCAGATCATCGAGTTTTTCGAGACCGGTAACTTTGCTTCGATGCCGCCGCGTGGCTATGCGCAGGGCATGATTTCGAGCTATGCTCGCTTTTTGGGCCTCAATCCGCGCGAGGTCGTCAATGCCTACTTTGACGACCTGATGGCATACGAACGCGAGACGTCGCAGCAGGGCGGTCGTTTTCAGGACGCCGCCGGCTACGTCAATTCGCGTTCCTCGGTCGTTAACGGGCGCTTCCTGATGGTTCAGGGCGGTCGTTCGACCCGCTATGGACAGCGTCCTCAGCAGGCCGGTTATATTACTGAGACGGGTTCGGGCGAGGAGATTCGCTCACAGCGTGACCGGTTCCGCAGTACGCCGATGCCCGAGGACCGTGCACTTCCCGCTGCCCGCGGCGTGGCGCGTGACCCTCGTGCCGGCTACGGCGACGGCGGCTATTCCTATCGCGGTCATCGTGGTGTCTCCACCGGACGCTCTCGCGGTGGCTATGCGGATGCCGATACCACGCAGGTGACGCCGCGTCTTCGCTCTCAATCACAGCCGTATGGCCAGCGCTCTTCGGCTCCGCGTTCGGGCCAGCGTGGCTATCAAGGCCGCGGTGAACTTGCGCCCCGCTCGGGTCAGCGCAGCCTTCAGGGCCAGGGTGGCTATCGCGGCCGTTCCGATAGCAATCGTGGTCGTATGCCTCAGGGAGGCGGCCGCAGCAGTTCCAATCGTGGACGCGGCGGATCACGTACTCCTCAAAACAACGGGCTCGATCCGCGTATCGTCTACGCCGGCATCGGTGCCGTTGCGCTGCTGTTGATTGTGCTCATCGTGGTGCTTCTGCGCGGCTGCGCATCTTCGGCGCCCGAGACCACGCCCGAGACGCCCACTGCTACCAAGACGACGACCAAGAAGTCTTCTAAGAAGACCGAAACGGTCGACGAGGACGAAGACACCGATGAGGCGACGGATGAGTCGACTGACTCGGACACTACCAAGACGACGGCCAAGAAGGAAGAGAACGAGGTCACGAAGGTCAAAGTCTCCGTTGCCAAGGGAAAGACCGCGTGGATTGAGGTCAAGGTCGACGGCAAGTCGGTCTATGGCGCCCAGGCGACTGGTCCCTTTGAGCAGGAGTACACGCCCGAGTCCTCGATCGAGATCACCACATCCAAGCCTTCCGACGTCACCGTTACCAAGAACGGCGAAAAGGTCCGCTACGACACCAAGACCTCGGGCGTGGCGCGTGTGACGATCACCGTTCCCAAGAAGGAGACGTCTGATTCCGAGAATGGTGAAAGTTCTGATGGTACCGACACCACCGATGGTACCGATACCACCGGCGGTACCGATGCCCAGTCCACGGATGGCGCCGATAC
>DBEWTR010000331.1:0-2102 GCA_048205775.1 Collinsella sp.
CACGAGCAGGGGATGAGCTCCCGCACGTTTGTGATCGCTGCCATTGTGTGCGTGCTGCTGCAGGCAGGCCTGGCACCGCAGATCTCCATTGCGGGCGGTCGCGTCAACTTCATGATTATCCTGGTGTGCCTAAGCGTGTTCTCGGGCGACCCGACCCGTGCCGTCGTGTGCGGTTTTTGCAGCGGCTTGTTCTATGACCTGTCCGCTGCCGTGCCGGTGGGCGTTATGTCGCTCCTGCTGACCGTGGGTTCTTTTGCCCTGGTGCACAGCGCCGTCGGTCAGACGGGCGGTACCCCGAGTGCGCGCGGCGTCACTGTGGGCGCCTTTGCGCTCGTCATTAATGTGATCTACAGCATCATCTTGCTGTTTATGGGTTTGGAGACGAGCTTTGTCGTGGCAATCTTCGGCCATGCGCTGCCGTCCTCGATCCTGACGGGTCTGGTTGCCATTCCGTTTTTGATGTCCGGCGTCGTGCCACAGTCCGGCTATGGATTCTCCGCACGTGGCGGACGCCAGGCGGGTATGCGCTTTAAGCCCAAGACCCGCAAGCTCAAATAGGGGAGGCCCGTAGATGTCTTCCCAGTTGACGGTTATTATCGCCGGTATCGTGCTGGTTGTGGCCATCGTGGTCGCGCTGGTCATCATGCGTCGCGGCGATTCCCGTTTTACCTACGATACGCAGCATGGAACGGCCCCGCGCGCCACCGAGGGCGAGGGCAATACCGCGGCGACCGCCTTTAAGGGCCGCTTTTCCATCCTCACCACGGGTGTGGGCGCGATGTTTGCGGCACTTGCCGTCAAGCTGTGGGGCATGCAGATGGTCTCGTCGGACTATTACGAGAAGCAGGCTAATAGCAATCAGACTCGCACCGTTACCACACCCGCTGTGCGCGGCCGCATCCTCGACCGCAATGGCGTGGCGCTTGTCCAGAACCGTCCCTCACTTGCTGTCGTGGCCTACCGCGACCTTGCCGAGGATGAGGTTCTGGTTCGCCATCTTGCCAACGTGCTTGGAATGCCTTACGTGGCGGTCCTTCGCAATATTCAGGATAATACAGAGGGCGCACAGAGCCTGCATACCATCGCGACGGACGTCCGTCGCTCCACGGTTGCCTATATTCAGGAGCATGCCGGCGAGTTCCCGGGCGTCAAGATTGCCGAGCGTACCGAGCGCCAGTATCCATATGGCGAGACGGCATGTCATATCTTGGGCTATACCGGCACCATTACCTCCGAGCAGCTCGAGGCCCAGAATAAGAAAACCTCTGGCGATGATGATGCTTCTGCTGGCAAGATTACGTACCAGTCGGGCGATATCGTGGGCTAGGCGGGCGTTGAGAGCTACTACGAAAACCTGCTGCAGGGTATTCGTGGCGAGCAGACCGTCAAGGTCGATGCCTCGGGCAATGTGACCGGTCAGGCCGGCGCCGTGCCCGCGAAGGCCGGCTCCGACATTAAGCTCACGCTCGACCTTAAGATCCAGCAGGCCTGCGAGACGGCGCTGGCGAGCGCTATCGAGCTTGCCAAGACCACTGGCTACAGCAATGCCGGCAACGGCGCCGTAGTGTGTCTCGATCCCAACAATGGCGAGATCCTGGGCATGGCGAGCGAGCCCAAGTTCGATCCGTCCGTCTTTATCGGCGGCGTCTCAAATGACGTGTGGACCGAGCTCAATGATGACAAGGGTTCGCACCCGCTGCTCAACCGCGCCATTAGCGGACAGTACATGTCGGCTTCGACCATCAAGCCGCTCTCGGCACTGGCCGGTCTTGAGTTTGGAACCTACACGTCGGGGCAGACGACCAACTGCACGGGCTATTGGACGGGTCTGGGCAAGTCTTGGGGCAAGTACTGCTGGCTGCATTCCGGCCACGGCACCATGACGCTGCAGTCGGGTATCGCCAACTCGTGCGACCCCGTCTTCTACGACATGGGCAAGGCGTTCTTTTATGACGAGAAACATTCCGAGGGCCTGCAGGAGGTCTTTCGTCGCTGGGGTCTAGGCAAGACCTGCGGTATCGATCTGCCGAGTGAGGGCGCGGGCCGTATTCCCGATGCCGAGTGGAAAGAGTCGTACTTCACCGACGCCTCTGCCGAGGACC
>DBEWTR010000342.1:0-1560 GCA_048205775.1 Collinsella sp.
GCCGCACGCTCCACGTGGCCCGAGCGGCACGTTAGAAGAGCTAAGACTCTGCTCGTTTTGGCAGATAGGAGCGCAAGGAGGGCGATCACGCCCGCAGAACTCGCGGAAACCCGCGGCATGGTTGAGGAGCAGAACCTCGACATCAGGACCATCACCATGGGTGTTTCGCTCATGGGTTGCGGTGACGAGAACCTCGACCGCATGTGCACGAAAATCTACGACCACGTGACGCACACGGCTGAGCATCTGGTCGAGACCGCCGAGAACCTCGAGCGCGAGTACGGTATCCCCATCGTCAACAAGCGCGTTTCCGTCACCCCGGTGGCGCAGATCGCCGCGTGCTGCAAGGATGAGGACCTCACCCCCATCGCGCATGCCCTCGACCGCGCGGCCGAGACGCTCGGCATCGATTACCTGGGCGGCTTCTCCGCACTCGTCCAGAAGGGCATCGGCGACGCCGACCGCCGCGTCATCCAGTCCATCCCCCAGGCGCTCGCTACCACGAGCCGCGTCTGCTCCAGCGTCAACGTCGCCAGCCTGCGCGCCGGTATCAACATGGATGCCGTGCTCATGGCCGCCCAGACCATCATCGATGCCGCCAAGCTCACGGCCGACCAGGATTCCGTTGGCGCCTCCAAGTTTGTCTGCTTTGCCAACATGGTCGAGGACTCCCCGTTTATGGCGGGCGCCGTCCACGGCGGTGGCGAGGCCGACGCCGTCATCAACGTTGGCGTCTCGGGCCCCGGCGTTATGGCTGCTGCCTTGGAGACGCTCCCCGACTCCGCCTCGATGATGGAGGTTGCCGAGAAAATCAAGCAGACCGCCTTTAAAATCACCCGCGCCGGCGAGCTCATGAGCCGTGAGGCAGCCCGCCGTCTGGGTGTCGAGAAAGGCATTGTCGACCTGTCGCTGGCTCCCACGCCTGCCATCGGCGACTCCGTTGCCCGCATCCTCGAGATCATCGGCGTGGGCACCTGCGGTGGCCCCGGCACGACCTGCGCGCTCGCCATGCTCAACGATGCCGTCAAGAAGGGCGGCGTCATGGCCAGCTCCAGCGTGGGTGGTCTTTCCGGCGCTTTTATCCCCGTGTCCGAGGATGCCGGCATGATCGCCGCCGTCGAGGCCGGCGCGCTTTCGCTCGAGAAGCTCGAGGCCATGACCTGCGTGTGCTCCGTCGGCCTGGACATGATCGCCATCCCCGGCGACACCCCGGTCGAGACCATCGCCGGCATCATCGCCGACGAGATGGCCATCGGCGTCATCAACAACAAGACCACGGCCGTCCGCGTGATTCCCGCCATCGGCAAGGGCGTGGGCGACTGCGTCGAGTACGGCGGCCTGTTCGGCCGTGCGCCCATCATGCCGGTGAACCCCAACGCCGGCACCGTGCTTGCCCACCGTGGCGGACGCTTCCCGGCACCGCTGAACTCGCTCAAGAACTAGCTGAGGGGGGACTGGCGAGGAGCCCCGGGGAGGGCAAATATATCAGGTCGCCTGCTCGGACAGTCCTGACTCGCACGGAGAGCACATTAAGTGCTCTCCGGCTCGTGCGGAACTCGC
>DBEWTR010000005.1:0-4472 GCA_048205775.1 Collinsella sp.
GGGTCGCGAGGTTATTCTGTCCAGCCATGACGGAGAGGTGCTCGAGGAGCTGGCCGATCGGGTTTACTGCATGCGCGACGGTGCCGTTGTGAAAGTTCGGGAAAGGTCGTGAGCGCGATGAAGAAGACCCTGTGGACGAGAAGGTCGGTGCTCGCTCTTTTCGGCTGTGCTGTTACTGGCCTTGCGGGCATGAGGGTGAGCGTCGTTAACGGGAACCGGACGGTCATTCCTGAGAAATACTATGCAGAGGGCGAATGGCTCTCGATGGATGGGGCGTTTCTGGGGTCGAAGGATGTGGCGACTGACGGGTATTCGTTTTGCATAGACGGGGCGGAGCTGCTCACGCCGCGCGAGTATCTCAAGCGTGCGCATGATGATTATTCAAAATATGGCATCGTGGATACGAAAACGAAATTGAAGGACGCCGACACCACATGTGTTATCGCCGTAAAGATGCGTGTCAGGAATAAGGACAATGTCGAAGGCGGAATCAAAACGTATGCTTGGCATTTGGTACCGGAGCACGCGCCAAACTATGACTTTGCGGTCAATACCGATCTGATAACGCAGGCAATGCCGGCCCTGGGCGGTTCTGCTGCGTTTGCTGTACAGGTTGGGGCGGAGAACGAGCTGCTCGTCCCATTCATGATGCAGAACACCAACGACTATTTCGAAGATTACGAGACCATTCGTTATGAGAAGGCGTTTCCCGGGACTTACACGATGAAGATGACCGATCTGCCGGAGCGAAGGCTCTTAAGGTTTGAAGTGAAGTAACTCGAGAGCTAGGCAAAATGGGTCCATCGGTGGCACTCGCGCTCGATCCCAGGCGCCCTGGCCCGGAATGACGCGGGGCGAGGCGTCTTCGGTGTCGGCTGGCCTACCGCTTCTTCTTGTTCTTCTGCTTGCGCTGCTTGCCCTTGGTCTCCTGGGGCTTGTCGCCCTGCTTGGCCTCGGCGGCGGCCTTCTCGGCCTTCATTTTCTTCTTCTTGGTCTCGATGCGGAGTTTTTTGTTGATGCGGGCCTTGAGGAAGGGACCGAACTGCTCGGCATCGCCACGGACGAAGGTGTCCTTGGGGATCGTCACGCCCTGGTCGGCGAACATGGCCACAAAGATGCGCTCGCCGTCGAGTACGTGGTCGAGCTTGTCAAACGGGAAGAACTGCGACTTGCCGCTCTTGCCCCAAACCATCAGGCCGTCCTCGTTGGCGGCGACGCGGCGATAGCGGCCACCCATGGACTCGTCGGCCTCGACGGCGTCGATAAAGTCGCGGGCGAGCGTGTGGTGCAGGTTCTTGCTCCACCAGGCCAAAAAGGCGCCGAACACGATCAACACGACGCCGAACTTGATCCAGCTGCCGCCGGCCACCAGCATGCCGATGCCGATGAGCGCGGCAACTGCCGCGGCGACATACAGCGAGCCGCGACGCCTGGGCGAGGCGACCAGGCGGGCGAAGTCGGTGACCAGGTCGTTTTCGTACTGGTACTCGTTGAGGTACAGGATGCCGTCATCGGCTGCGGCCTGCTCCTCGAGCGCGACCTCGACCTGGTCGGCTGCTTCGGAGGGAACGAGGTTGCTCTCTGCGTCTGCCATGCTCTTTGGACTCCTATCGCGGCGGGCTCGCCGTACGGGTTATTATGGAATGCAGTATGCCGTGCGACCGCATGGCCGCCGCGGCAACAAGACTCAGTATACCCGGGGGAGCACCCATGGAATCGTTGTACCGAAAGTATCGCCCGCTCACCTTTGACTCCGTGGTGGGCCAGCAGCATATCGTCTCGACGCTCGAGCACGCCATCACCGAGGGGCGCCTGTCCCACGCCTACCTGTTCTGCGGACCGCGCGGCACGGGCAAGACCACCATGGCGCGCATTCTGGCCAAGGCGCTGCTGTGCCGCAATGCCGAGGCGGCGCGCGCCGAGGGTGCAAGCGGCTGCATGCCCGACGGTACTTGCGAGGAGTGCGAGCTCATTGCCGAGGGTAACCACCCCGATGTCTACGAGCTCGATGCCGCAAGCCGTACCGGCGTGGACAACGTGCGCGAGGAGATCATCAACTCCGTCAACTTTGCCCCAGTGCGCGGCAAGTACAAGATTTATATCATCGACGAGGTCCACATGCTCACGACGGCGGCGTTCAACGCGCTGCTCAAGACGCTTGAGGAGCCGCCGGCACACGTGATCTTTGTGCTGTGCACCACCGACCCGCAAAAGATTCTGGAGACCATTCTCTCACGCTGCCAGCGCTTCGATTTCCACCGCATCGGCAACGAGGATATCGAGCATCGCCTGTCTTACGTGTGCGAGCAGGAGGGCTTCGATTACGACGACGAGGCACTCGCCATTGTGGCGCGCCATGCCAAGGGCGGTATGCGCGACGCGCTTTCCACGCTGGAGCAGCTGAGCGTCTTTGGCAACGGTTCTGTGCATGCGGACGACGCCCGCTCGCTTTTGGGCGAGGTTTCGGACCAGATTCTGGGCGAGTTTTCCCGCGCCATTGCCGATCGCGATGTTGCCGAGCTCTATGGACTGATCCGTGCGCAGGTCGAGGAGGGCAATGATCTGCTGGAGCTGACGCGCGACCTGGTGGCGCATGTGCGCGACGTGTACGTTGCCTGCGTTGCCGGTGCCCGTGCCGAGCTGTTTGAGGGCGGCTCCGAGCAGGCCGAGGCGCTTGCTGCCGAGGCCGCTGCCTTTGGCGAGCATCCTGCCGACCGCCTGGCCCGCGTGCTGACGGTGCTCGACGATGCCGCACTGGAGATGAGGGGCGCGAGCGACGTGCGCCTGGTGCTCGAGATTGCCTGCACGCGTCTGGCGCGTCCCGAGGCCGATTTAACGATTGAGGCATTGGCCGAGCGCGTGGCACGCCTGGAGGCCATGATTGCCAACGGCGCCGTGCCGGCGAGCGTGGCTGCTGCTCAGGCCGCCGCGCCTGCAGCATCCGTACCCGCTGCTGCCCAACAGCCGACGCTCATTTCGGGCGCTCGTGCTGCCGCTCCGGCGGCATCCGCTGCCCCCGCTGCTACGTCCGCGCGCCAGGGCGGTATGCCTTGGGACCGCGGCGCTGCTGTTCCGGCTGCCCAGCCTGCGACCAAGTCCGCGGCTCCTGCGCCGGCGCCCAGACCTGTAACGCCTGCACCTCAGCCCGTTGCGGCTCCGGCTTCCGCGCCTGCTGCATCGACCGTGTCGGTGTCCAAGCCCAACAACGCCGCCCAGGTTGCCGCCGCCGGTGCTGCCGAGACCCCCGCGGTTGAGGACGCCGGCGAGCTCCAGCGCAAATGGGCCGAGGTCGTCGAGCGCGTCAAGGCTCGTCAGGCCTCCTACGCAGGGCTTTTGCTCAACGCCCGCGCCACGGCCGACGACGGCTCCAAGCTCACGGTCTCGTTCCCCGCGGGTTCGACTTTTGCCATCAAGATGCTCGGTCGCGCCGATACGCAGTCGGTGGTCCTGCCGACGGTCTGCGCGGTCTTCGGTCGTCGTACCGTCGACTATGTCCTGGATGGGGGTGGCACGCCGGCTCCTCAACATGAGGAGCATTCTCCATCTGCACGGGCTGCGGTATCTGCGGACCCGCAACCCGTGTCCTCGGTGCCCCCTGCATCCTCGAGCGCCAGCGCGACGCAGCCAAAAGCGGCGCCGGTAGCGGCACCGACCCCGTCGGCGCCTGAACCCGCTGCGCCCAAACCGGCTGCTCCGATCCCCGCGCCCAAGTCCGCTGCCGCGCCTGCGCCCAAGTCATCCGACCTGGCCAAGGCCCCTTGGCTGCGCTCCGACAACCCTGCCGGTGCTCCTGCCACGGGCAAGCTCCCGACCGAGCCCGCGCCCCGAGCGCCCGAGCGCGCGTCCGTCCCCATGACTCAGCCGCCTGCGCAGGCTGCGCCATGGGAATCCGAGCAGGTGCCCTACGACGATGCTATGGTCGGTGGTTTTGCTGCCGATGCCGGCGGGGACGATCTGCCCCCGTTCGACGTGCCGGGTGCGGCGTCCGCGACCAAGGCCGCTGCTGTGGCACCCGCAGCCTCTGCAAACGACGACGTCCCCGCCGCTCCCTGGGAATCCAATCCCGGTGCTGGCAGCCCCTTCGGCCATCAGGGCGCAGCCCCGAGCATCCCGCAGACCGAGGACGAGGCCAAGGCCCTCATCCGCAGCGTCTTTGGCCAGGCCACCATCTTCAAGCCGGTGGAGTAGCTGCGCAGGCGGGTATACTGCTCAAGAAGAGGACCCCTTGTCCGGGCGCATCTGTATTTCGGACATGTGTAGTGTGGTGCCGCGTATGTCGCATTTGAGCAGACAGGTGCGTGACGGTCGGCCTAGGATGCTGAGGTCGATACGATACGTCGCATGGCTGTCCGTGTACTCGACTTGCTCGGCGTTAATGGTTGCTCCGATTGCCAAATAAACGCCTAGCTCGGCATCGACAATCTTGAAGTCCTTTATCTTGACCTTGAACTCTTGATAGAGGGACGGGCTGT
>DBEWTR010000046.1:0-4666 GCA_048205775.1 Collinsella sp.
GAGAATAAGCGTCATAAACCGACGCTTGGCGTCGTCCTCGGCACTGGGGTCGACCGCCACGGCGGTGTCGAACGTATCGAGACGGATGAGTTTGTCGCCATAGGCGCTATCGGTAGTATCCATGGCGTTCCTTTGTCTGGCATGGGTTGCCGCGCGTACACGTGAGCAGTGCGGATATCGGTAAAGTACCATGATAGCCGCACTGCTCACGTGTACCGCTGAGTATTGTCGTTTACGACGCAGAAGGTAGAAGACGAAAGACGGACGGCGACCGTCTTCCGATCGCTGTCCGTGCTAGTCCACAATGACAAGGAATGTCGTGTAGAGACCCAGATGGAGCCTGTCGCTGTTGGCGATTTCCACGGGGGGATAGACTTTGCCGGGTTCGCGTTGGTCGCGCGGCGGCTCAATCACAATATCGCCGTCGCCCGCGCCCGATTCGAGCACTGTGCCGTTGGTCGATCCAAGGCCCTGGGCGTACCAGTGCTCACCCTCGAGCCAAATCCGAAGATGCTCGCGCGACGCGTCGGCGCCTACATCGGTGATGCTGGGCGAGGTTTTGGGCAAAGAACCAATCACGGTGCCGCGCGGATCGCGTGTGAGGGGATGGATTTGCATGTCGGCGCAGTTGTCGGCATGGGTTCTGAGCAGACCGAGGTTGGGAGCGACGGTGTGCGGCTGCTCCAGGCTGCTCATAAAGCCACGTCCGACGGTAGTTTCGGTGGTGCCAAAGTGCCCGCCCGTCTTGCTGTCGCAAAAGCGCTCGACGGTGGCCACGCCCTGAACAGGATCGGCGAGCGCCCCCGTTGCCACAAAGAGCATCAAGAAGAGCGTGCTTTTTTCGCGCACGGCATTGCCGTCAAAGTTGTCGATGCGATTGAGGGCATTTGCATATAGGCGGCTGTCCAGCTTGTAGCTGGCGAGAGCCGACATCATTTCGTTGGCGGCCGGACCGCGATAGTGCTCGGCGATTGCCCGATAGGCGGACTCGCCGCCGCCGAGCTTGCTGCAGATTGCCGAGGAAAGGTTGAGTGTGGTGACGGTAAAGTCGCTGTAGATGGAGGGTGCGCACTGGTCAGGCTTGCGATGGACGATGTAACGGGTGAGATACGAGCGGTTGGAAGAGCATTTCTCGAGCAGGGTACTGCCGAGATAAGAGTTTCCATTGATGAGCATTCGGGCGATCTCGAGATGTTTAAGACCGCCGAACGAGCGAATATCGTTATAGAGGACCGAGCAAGGCGTCTCTGCTGCCACGGATATCTCCTTTGATTGCTTCCTAGCCAATATGGCGATAGGAATTAATGGCCCCGGTGGGCGACGTATTAAATGGCTGCACAATAAATAGTGTAACCAAAGCAACATTATAGGCCACATGTTCGAAATTGCAGGAAGACTGAGAGATTTGGTTTGGACTGGACGGAAATCCCCCTCTGTCTTGATCTATAACAATTTGGGCCGATTTTACTCGGTAGCTGTTACAGATTGAGACGTTTGTGAACTGTGTCGACCGTTTGTCTCGATCCGTAACACGTAGAGGAAGATTTGCCCTGTAGATGTTACAGATTGAGACAATCAGCCAGCCCCGCCCCGTCCGCCTCGTCATCTGTGGTTTACGTGGGGGCATGCGAAGCACGGGTATACTAACCGGCGGCGAATCTGCTCCATCGCTTAGAGCTGCTGCGTCTGGACGGCGCGTGATAGGGCTGCCAAAGCGATCGCCAGCGTGCTGAGCAACGTCCTCTCTGTGCGCACCCGTTTTTGTATGTATTAGCGCACTACCAAGCACGCCAGCGCGGCCGCATGCCGTGCCCATAGCGCGTGCAGATAAGGAACAACAACATATGCGTAATTCTGTATCCGACGTCACCGACGCCGAGATTCTGGACGAGACCCGCGAGGCCATGACCCAGGCTGCCTTCGATGCCGCCGACGAGGCAAATGCTGCCCAGGCCGTCGAGTCCGCTACCGAGAGCCTGCCCGCCTTTGACGAGCTGGGGCTTTCCGACGAGATGCTTCGTGCTATCGAGAGCCTGGGCTACACGGCGCCGACGCCCGTGCAGGCCGGCTCGATCCCCGTGGTGCTCGAGGGCCGCGACCTGCTTGCCGCCGCCCAGACCGGCACCGGCAAGACGGCCGCCTTTTTGCTGCCGACCATGAACAATCTGGAGCACATCGCTCCGCCCAAGCCCGTGCGTGAGCGCGGCGGCCGCAACCGTCGTCGCGGCGCCAAGAAGCCCGAGGGCAACGGCCGTGGCCCCGTGATGCTCGTCATCACCCCCACGCGCGAGCTCGCCCAGCAGATCGACGAGGTCGCGAGCAAGATCGCCGACGTCACCGGCCATGTCGCCGTGACCGTCGTGGGTGGCGTGAGCTACAAGCCGCAGACCGCGGCACTCAAGTACGGCTGCGATATCCTGGTCGCCACGCCGGGCCGTCTGGTCGACCTGATCGAGCAGGGCGCCTGCCACCTGAACGAGGTCAAGGTGCTGGTGCTCGACGAGGCCGATCGCATGCTCGACATGGGCTTTTTGCCCGCCGTCCGCCGTATTGTGCGCGAGACGCCGGCCGAGCGCCAGACGCTGCTGTTCTCGGCGACGCTCGACGAGGAGGCCGTGGGCGAGATCACCGACCTGGTGAGCGACCCGGCCCGCGTGGAGATCGCGCCCGCCACGTCGACCGCCGACACCGTCGACCAGTTTGTGTTCCCGGTGTCCATCGAGGCCAAGAATAACCTGTTGCCCGAGTTTCTCAAGAAGGAGGGCCCGGAGCGCACCATTGTCTTTATGCGCACCAAGCATCGCGCCGACAGCTGCTGCCGTCGTCTGGAGCGTAAGGGCATCAAGGCCGCCGCGATTCACGGCAACCGCAGCCAGGCCCAGCGCGAGCGCGCGCTTTCTGCCTTCCGCGACGGCACCGTCGACGTGCTGGTGGCAACCGATGTTCTCGCCCGCGGCATCGACATTAGCGACGTGCGCTACGTCGTGAACTTTGACGTGCCGGCCGAGCCGACCGACTATATCCACCGCATTGGCCGTACGGGCCGCGCCGGCGAGTTGGGCTGGGCCATCACGTTTGTGACCGAGCAGGACGTCGACGAGTTCTACGAGATCGAGAAGCTCATGGACAAGACCGCCGACATCTACGAGGCCGGCGACCTGCACGTGGGTCCCAACCCGCCTGCGGTTGATCCCGAGCGCGACCCTGCGGCCTTTAAGGTGAAGAAGAAGACTAAGCGCGGCAAGTCCAAGAGCAAGAAGAAGCTTGAGCAGGCGCGTCGCGACGGCAAACGCAACGGCGATGATTACGGCGACGTGGCCGGCCGTTCCAACCGCGGTCGCGACGAGCGCCGCAGTGACGGCGAGCGTCCGAGCCGTCCCAAGCGCAGCGGCAAGACCCGCGTGCGCGAGGGCGTTCAGGCTCGCGTGGACGAGGCTGTTGAGAGCGTGGCTCGCGAGGTGGCTGCCGAGGAGCGCGCTGGTGCCGGTGCCGCTGAGCAGCCTGCGCGCGGTAACCGTGCCGAGCGTCGTGCCAAGCAGTTCCAGGGTGAGGCACATCGTCGTCGTCGCGAGGATGAGGATCGCGGTGGCCGTCGTCGTGTCGAGCGCGAGGACGAGGGCCGCGGTTCGCGCGGTGGCAAGCGCGGTTCGGGCGACCGCCGTCGTTCCGGTCGTGATGGCGAGCGCGGTGGCCGTGATGAGCGTCGCGGCGGCGAGGGTCGTGGTGAGCGTGCTGCCCGTGGCGGTGAGTCCCGCGGCGGCAAGCGCTTTGAAGAGCGCGGTAGCCGCGGCGGCGAGCGTCGCGAGGGTGCTCGCGGCAATGGCGGCCGCGGCGGCGCTGGTCGTTCTAACGAGTCGCGCGATCATCGTGACCCGCGTGCCAGCCGCGATCGTCGCGATGACTGGCGCAACTACGACGATACCCGCGAGGAGCGTCGTGGCGGCTATCGTGGCGCTCGCGGCGGCAATCAGGCCGGCTCCCGTGGCGGCCGTGCCGGCGGTCGCGATAACCGTGGCAGCTATGGCAACAGCCGTGGCGGCAAGCGCGGCAGCAGCTCCCGTCGCCCCGGTGACGGTGGCGGCAAGCGCAAGTAACATGCTCGTCGCGCGGTAAGGCGAGACGAGTTTGGGCCCCGAGCAACTACACTCGGGGCCCTTTTTTGTTTGCCGTATCCGATCGCTAGTTCAAATGTGATTTCCTCGGGAATGCATCTAGAGGATGCCGTGGACCTGTTTCCTGCCATGCGGCAATGGGTCCCATGGGGTGCGCCGTGCATTTTTTGGAGTATTCTGCAGTTCGAGTTGTCTGCATATGATTCGACGTCGCCAACGGTGGCCTTCGGATATCCCTGGCGAGCGTTCCGAGTCAGATTTCGTCGTTTTCCGGAGCAGGGGCGCGTCCTTCTCGCCATGTCGGGACCTAAAAGGATACGGCGCCCTACAGTTTTGCCCATCCGCGGCGGTGCTGGCGCGGTCACGTTGCAGAATACTTCGTTTTTTGCACGGGCCAGGATGGGGTACCTCGGGAGAATACGGCGGTATCCCGTAAATATATACAATCTGTACCGTAATTTATACAAAACGAAGAGGCAGACAGCGTAGGGTGGGTGCATTGGGGTGCTTGGTGCACCAAAACGGGGATCCCACGTGCCGTATACTCTGGCTGG